>CANOKG010000075.1 GCA_947566655.1 uncultured Muribaculaceae bacterium
GTATGTATCACTGAAAGTAAAACAAGTATACGCTGATTAGGCTTTACAATTGTTCTTTTCAGGAACTCTTTTAAACTTTGCCCGATTTTTACGTTCTGTAATATAAACGCTAAAAATTAATGTTATGAAACGGATAGTACGATACGTCGTGGCAATAGGGCTGATTGCCGCCCTATCGGCTCCCGTAATGGAGGGCCGCAATGGCCGCAATGGCCGAGGTAACAGAACCGAACAACTTAATGGGAACTCCGGGTCAGGAAATACTCCTGGCAGTCGTTCACCGCGCAACCATAACAAAGTTCCAAAACCAGGAAACGACCGTCCTTCGGGTAGTCACAACAATGCTCCTAAACCAAATAATAACCGTCCATCAGGTGGACACAACAACGCTCCTAAACCGGGAAACAATCGCCCCGGCAAACGGCCTGCGACACCACAACATCGCCCGGTGCAACCGCCTGTAGCATCGCGACCCGGACACCATGCTCCTACATGGAATCGGCCGGGACACGGCACTCCACCACCTCCGGTCCACAGCCACTGGCCCGCCTGGCACCGTCCTACTCCACCCCGCGGACATCATTTTCGCCCGGGACATGGCCCATCGTTTGGCACCATACTGGGAATGGCAATAGGAACCGCATTCAATGCATCACTCAACTACCTGTACAACAATAGTTATCAAGTAGCAGGATATGGTCGTAATGAGATATATCTTAACAATGTCATGCAAATGAACTACCAATGGCCCGATGCCGTCCTCCTCTATAATAACGGAGTGTTATCATCGTCGCGCTACCTTATGTCGACTGTCTACAACGACATGTATCGCTACAATGCATTATATAACAGCTTTGTCGGGCAATATGGAGCTCCTATATCCTACAGTAACCAAGGTGGATCAATGACCGCTTCATGGTTTGGATATGACGGACGCTATGTTACGATAAGTTACTCCCCCGGATATAATGCCAACGGACAATACTGCTACTACACCACATTAACATTCGGAAACTAACTATAAAAAATGGCCGACAATTATCTTGAACGTCGTATGGAAGAACACCGTCGCTCCCAACAAGGGGCGACGGTTAAACATGTGCGCCCTACGCTTTCAGCTCTAAAGCCGGGACAAACGGCTGTTGATTACCCTCCAATCAGAGTATTGGTAACCGACGGAACTTCAGAAACCGGTATCGCGGTTATTGAAATATTCAGACGTTTTGGCTGCCGGGTAGCGTTTACCGCAAACGACAGCATGACAGCCAACAAAATTGCCCAGCGTTTTGGTGCCCAATACCATCCGGGCACAGTCGAGGCGGCCAAAGAGTATCTTGCACAAGCGGGAGACCCGGCCTCAGCTATAATAGATACTGATGGATTGATGATTGCCGGAGCTGTTCCTATTCCTACTCAAGCCCGTAAAGCAGGTTCTGAAGCAGTAGCCGCATGGGTTATATTCGCCACCCACCCTGCCAATAAATGGATATTGGAGATAATTTGATTCACCTATAATACCCCCAATATTGGTCAAAACAACCAATCTCGGGTTAAAAATTACAAAAACGTATATTGGCCGTGATAGCCACAATGCTAATTTTTAGTACTTTTGCACCGTCAAAATAAGAAAATTGAAAAAAAATAACAGATATAGAAAGAAAAAATGATGAAAAAGACTCTCATGCAAGCAACTGCGGTTCTATTGACTACCGCAGCCGTGATGACCATCACATCGTGCAATAAGAACGAAAGCACTCAGCAGCAAGCCCAAGCTCCATCAATCGGAATCCAAAAGGTAGCAAGCGGTCATATCGACCTCAACAACACCTACCCTGCAACTATCAAAGGAAAAACCGACATTGACATTCGCCCCCAAGTTTCAGGCTTCATTACAAAAGTTCACGTCGACGAGGGTCAACACGTAAAAAAAGGACAGACTCTTTTCACAATCGATCAGGTTCAATTCCAAGCTGCCGTTGATCAAGCTGCCGCAGCTGTAAACTCAGCCGAGACTGCCGTTCAGACCGCTCAACTTACAGCCGACTCGAAACAGCACCTTTTTGAACGTAACATTATAAGTGAATATGAGAACCAGCTCGCCAAAAACACATTAAGCCAAGCCAAAGCTCAGCTCGCCACAGCCAAAGCGGCTCTTATATCGGCTCAGAAAAACCTCTCATATACCGAGGTTAAAGCTCCAAGCGATGGCGTTGTAGGTTCAATCCCCAATCGCGAAGGATCTTTAGCATCACCTTCAATGGTACAGCCGCTTACCACCGTTAGCGACAACAACGAGGTTTATGCTTACTTCTCGCTCAACGAAAAAGATATTCTGAAACTTACCGATAACGGTCAGGTATCACTTGGTCAACGCATTGACGAAATGCCCGAAGTAGACCTTCGCCTCGCCGACGGCACCATCTACCCTTCAAAAGGCAAGGTTGCTACAGTATCAGGCGTTATTGACCAATCAACAGGTACCGCTACCGTTCGCGCTCTTTTCCCAAATGCTACCGGCATGTTGCGTAGCGGTTCAACAGGCCAGATCCTTATTCCTACCGCTCAGGACGAAGTTATACTTATTCCTCAGAAAGCGACATTTGAGCAACAGGATCAGCGCTTCGTTTTTGTGGTTGACAGCAATAACACTCTGGTGCCTACACATATTACCGTAGCACCTGAAAACGATGGCAAGAGCTATGTAGTCACCTCAGGTCTCAATATCGGTGATGTTATCGCTATCGAAGGTGTAGGAAGTTCACTCCGTCCCGGTTTGACTATTACCCCTGTTGACAAATCAGCTGAACAGGCAGCTTCACAGTCGGCTGAATAATAGCCTGATTGTCTCCAACAAGTATCACAACCTTACATATATTTTAGAAGGAAATGAAATTAGATACGTTTATTAATCGCCCGGTGCTATCGACGGTAATATCGATATTCATCGTGCTCTTGGGTCTTATTGGCCTTGCTTCTTTGCCTATTACACAATTCCCTGATATCGCGCCTCCCACTATCAGCGTGAGCACCACCTACACCGGTGCAAACGCCCAAGCCGTGCTTAACTCTGTGATCGCTCCTCTTGAAGAATCCATCAACGGAGCCGAGGGTATGACCTACATGGAGTCGACAGCCACCAACACTGGCTCGGCCCGTATCAGCGTATACTTCAAACAGGGTTTTAACCCCGACATGGCTGCCGTCGACGTGCAAAACCGCGTTGCCAAGGCTTCAAACCTGCTTCCCAGTGAGGTAACGCAAGTAGGTGTCTTGACCCAGAAACGTCAAACTTCAATGATCGTAGGTTTCTCGCTCTACAGCCCCAACAGCTCATATGACGGACTGTTCATCGACAACTACATGAAGATTAACGTAATTCCCATGCTGCAACGTGTAAGTGGCGTAGGTGATGTAATGTCGTTTGGTGCCGATTACTCAATGCGTATATGGCTCAAACCCGAAGTAATGGCTCAGTACAACCTGATCCCTACCGACATCGCTGCCACCCTGGCCGAACAGAATATCGAGGCAGCTCCGGGTTCATTTGGCGAACAGGGAGACCAGACCTTCCAGTACACAATGCGCTACCGCGGACGCTTGGTTACTCCCGAAGAATTTGAGAATATTGTAGTGCGCGCCAACAGCGATGGCTCGGTACTTTACCTTAAGGATGTAGCCGATGTTGAATTAGGAAAACTTACCTACGGCTTTGAAAACACTCTTAATAGCAAGCCTGCATCAACTTGTATGGTATTCCAGACTGCCGGCACCAACGCTACACAGATCATTAACGACTGTAAGAGCGTGGTCAACGAGTTGGCAGCTGACCTTCCCGATGGACTCGAATTTGCTGTCCTCATGGATAACAACGACTTCCTATATGCTTCAATACACCATGTAATACAGACTCTTATCGAGGCCTTCGTCCTTGTGTTCCTTGTCACCTACGTGTTCCTACAAGACTTCCGCTCTACAATCATTCCTGCTATTGCTATCCCCGTAGCATTGATAGGTACTTTCTTCGGAATGTCACTGATAGGCTTCTCGCTGAACCTTATCACGCTGTCGGCACTTGTACTTGCAATCGCAATTGTGGTCGATGACGCGATAGTGGTGGTCGAAGCGGTACACGCCAAACTTGATGTCGGTTACAAGAGCGCTCGAAAAGCTTCGATTGACGCTATGGGTGAGATAGGTGGTGCCATCATCTCGATCACATTGGTTATGATGCTCGTGTTTATCCCTGTATCATTCATGCCGGGCACATCGGGTGTATTCTACCAGCAGTTCGGTTTAACGATGGCTATCGCGATCGGTATCTCAGCTTTGAACGCTCTGACTTTGTCGCCTGCACTTTGCGCTGTGTTCCTTAAACCCCACAACACCGATACGACACTTAAAGAGCGTATGGGAACAGCCTACAAGGCTGCCGGCGAAGTTGCCCGCAAGAAATTTGCTATGCCTCCAGTTCTCACCTATGCGTTGCTTATTGCTACAATCGTATTTATGATTCTCGGATGGTTTGACTTTGAGAATATAATCCATAGCGTCATCGCATGTGTAGTGGCTCTATTTACATTGATAGGAATATTCAGCAAAAACTTCCACCAATCGTTCAACAACTTCTTCGACCGTTCAACAGGTGGATACCGCCGCATAACATCATTCTTTGGCCGTCACAAGGTATCGACTTTCGGTTTGGTTATCATTTCAATCCTTGTGTTGGTAGGATTGATGAGTAAAACCCCATCTACTCTTGTACCAAGTGAAGATACAGGTATGATCTTTGCCATGGTCGACATGCCCCCGGGAACAACCCAGGAACGCACCAACGAAGTAATGAATTTTGCCGGCGCACAACTTGAGAAAATTCCAGGTGTCAGATATGTACATAAAATTCTCGGTTACTCGTTTGTAGCTGGTGAAGGTGCTACATATGGTACATTCCTCATAAAACTTGAACATTGGAACGAACGCGACTCTGAAAGTATGTCGGTCGATGGCATCATTCGTCAAATCTACGGCATTGCAGCCCAGATTAAGGATGGACGTCTTGTAGCCTTCGCTCCACCTATGATTACCGGTTACTCTGTTACCAATGGTTTCGAGTTGAAGATGCTTGACCGCACCGGTGGTGATATCAATAAATTCTTCGGATTGGTTCAAAACTTCCTCGGCCAGCTTAATCAGCAACCAGAGATACAGATGGCCTACACCACCTTCAACACCAACTTCCCACAGTATCTTATCGATATCGATGCGGCCAAGTGTAAGCAGGCAGGCATCAGCCCCACAACCATTCTCTCTACACTGCAGGGTTACTATGGCGGTATGTATGTGTCAAACTTCAACCGTTTCGGCAAGATCTACCGTGTTATGATGCAATCGGCTCCCGAAGCACGTGTATCGCCCGAAACATTGTCGAGCATAAAAGTGCGCAATGGCAACGAAATGGCATCACTCGAGAATTTTGTTACACTCACACGCGTCTACGGTCCCGACTTATTGAATCGCTTCAACATGTTCCAATCAATATCGGTTACCGGTAGCCCCGCCGAGGGATACTCGTCGGGGCAGGCTCTGGAAGCTGTGGCACGCGTCGCTCAGCAAACTCTGCCGGTGGGCTACGGTTACGACTATGCAGGTATGACTCGTGAGGAAGCCGGACAGTCGAGCAACTCTACCGCGATCATCTTCGGCCTATGCTTGTTGTTCGTTTACCTGTTGCTGTCGGCACAGTATGAAAGCTACATCCTCCCATGGGCTGTATTGTTGTCAGTACCATTCGGTTTGATGGGCACATTCATCTTCGCCAACATCTTTGGTGTGGTAAACAGCATCTACCTGCAAATCGCACTGATCATGCTTATTGGTCTATTGGCCAAGAACGCCATCCTTATCGTTGAGTTTGCTCTGGAACGTCGCCGCACGGGTATGTCGATATTTAACGCAGCTATTGCCGGAGCTGTAGCTCGTCTGCGTCCTATCTTGATGACATCTCTCGCACTTATCATCGGATTGCTGCCTATGATGTTCTCCCACGGTGTAGGTGCCAACGGTAACCGTGCACTTGGCGTAGGTTCAATCGGCGGTATGTTGATCGGTATGATCTTCCAGATCTTCCTTGTTCCCGCCCTGTTCATCACCTTCCAGATTATACAAGAGAAGCTTTCGCCGCTCAAGTTTAAGGACACCGATAACTCGGGAATCGAATCAGAGATTGAACAATATTCAAAGTAACCAACTTTCATTACCCCTTAATAGACAATGAGAAAGTCAACAATGATCAACTTGATGGTGTCGGCACTGATGGTGCCGGCACTCTCAAGCTGCCACATATACAAGAAATTCAACATGCCGGCCGATGATGAGCTTCAAGCTCGCTATGTAGAGGCAAAACAGGCTCAGATCGACAATGACAACCTTGGCAACCTGCCTTGGGAGCAAGTATTTACCGACCCAATGCTCGTTGATCTCATAAACCGTGCCCTGGAGGTAAACGTAGACCTCGACAATGCACGACTCAATGTTGAGATAGCCCATGCCAACATGCAGGGCGCCCGTCTTGCCTACCTGCCTTCTATAGTGTTGGCACCAAACGGCGGAGCTTCATCAATATCAAATGGCAAACTTACAAACTGGAATTACACCATCCCACTGAGTGCATCGTGGGAAGTTGATATATTTGCCAAAACGCTTAACAGCAAACGCGCGGCAGAGACATCCTACGCACAGTCCAAAGCCTATGCTCAGGCCGTACGCTCACAAATTATCGGCGCTGTAGCCAACTGCTACTACTCAATCGCCACACTCCAGGCTCAGCTCGATCTGAATCGTGCGACAGCCGATATTTGGAAGCGCAACGTTGACGTGATGCGAGACTACAAGGAAGCCGGCCGTACCAATGAAGCGGCCGTAATGCAAGCCGATGCTAACTACCACAGCGTTTTAGCGTCGATAACCGATCTTGAAGCTTCATTACACCATGCCCACAACACGATGTCGGTACTGCTCAAGAGCGAACCACAGGTGTGGGTAGTTAATCCTTCGACATTGAACATTCCGGTAATGTTTGAGGGTGGCGTTCCAATGAGCCAATTAGCCGCACGCCCCGACATTCAGGCCGCCGAACTTGCCGTTGCAGTGGCATACTACAATACCAACTCGGCTCGTGCAGCATTCTACCCCGGCCTAACCATCACCGCCAACTATGGCTTTACAAATCAATTTGGCGGCATGATCAAGAATCCCGGCGACTGGATTGCTTCACTGGCAGGATCTCTGACTGCACCTCTGTTCATGCGCGGCCAGAACATAGCTCGCTTGAAGGCTACAAAAGCCCAGCAGCAACAGGCGATGAACACGTTTGAGAATTCGCTCCTGTCGGCATCGGCCGAGGTTAGCAATGCGCTCACTGTATATGCCAAGGTCAATGAGAAATCAACCTATCTCGCCACTCAGGTCGACGACCTCATTAAAGCGACCGATTATACAGGTGAACTTTTCAAAACTGCCGATGCCACATACCTCGAGGTGCTTACCGCACAATCGAGTCTGTTGCAAGCACAGATGTCGCAGCTTTCGTGTGACTTAGCCCGTGCCCAGGCTGTTATAAACCTCTACCAATCGCTTGGTGGCGGTCGTCAATAAAACTCTAATACCAATATAAATATGATTAGTCCATTAGCCCACATCGATCCCACCGCCAAAATTGGCAGTGATGTCACCATCCTACCATTCGCATTCATTGATGCCAACACCGTTATAGGCGACGGCTCAGTCATCATGCCATATGCGAGCATTATGAAAAATACCGTTATTGGTAAACGAACAAAGGTTTACAACGGAGCTATCGTAGGAGCCGAGCCACAGGACTTCAGATGGAACGGACAGCCTGCAACCTGCACAATCGGAGATGACTGTGTGATCCGCGAGAACGTAATCGTAAACTGTGGCTTCATGTCACAGCAGGGTACTGTAGTAGGAGACGGTAGCTTTGTAATGGCAACATCCCACATAGGACACGACTGCCATATCAAAGGTAAAAACGTTATTGGAAACGGAGTGACAATGGCCGGTAATATCGAAATAGGAGAATGCACGATACTCTCGTCAAACAGCGTTGTGCATGAAGGCTCGAAAATCGGAGACTGGGTTTTGATAAAGGGAGGTTGCCGCATCAGCGGAAACGTTCCACCTTATGTCATCATAGCTCACAATCCGGCATCATACTTCGGCATAAACGCCCACATAATGCGCAAAGGCAACTTCACCGATGAGCAGATTGACAATGTAGCCAAGGCCTACCGCCACGTCTACCAGTGTGGCACATCGGTATTCAACGCTTTACAGCGCATAGAGGCCGATATTGACAATAGCCCTATACGTGAAAACATCCTCAGCTTCATTCGCGGCAACAATCTGCGCATTGTAGCTGTACCCGTAGATCTCGAATAAAATCACCTCATTTGAGAGAGGACTCAACCCTATAAAAACAGCCGCAGGCAATAGCTTGTGGCTGTTTTATTCGCTATCTACCCGAAAACTTCACACTGAATCAAAAGAAAAGATACGATAATCAACATGATTTTCGTTCTGTGACTTCAACGGGCAGAACATATTGTTCAATGCTATTAACAGCTGGCTGCTCCAATAAGTTAAATAGAATACGGGCGGCTTCTTGACCTATCTGCTTAGCCGGCATTGGTATAGCTGTAATTGGTGGGGTAAATAGCTCGAAATAGGGAGAATCTCCAAAACAACAAATGGCTATATTCTCAGGGATAGCTATACACCGTGTACGTAAATGTTTAAATCCCCAGAAAGCCAGATCGTGGGTGGTGAAATAAATAGCATCGATACGTGGCTTAGCCAACAACAATTCATCGATTACACAGCGGGTCGAATTCTCCATATTATATAAATCAACCTCCTTGATCAAACGGTCATTTACAGCGATTCCTTCCTCCAATAGGGCACGTTTATATCCCTCATAACGATCTACCATTAAATTTAAATAAGATGAAACAGTCACCATGGCTACATTTCGGTATCCTTTTGTAAGAAGCATCTTGACCATATTGTAACTACTTTGTTCATTGGTTACCACAACATAGTTGGTTGAAATCGAACTGTAGTAGCGATCGATCAAAACAAATGGATAGCGCCTATCTCTTAATGCCCTGATGTTTTCTTCGTTTTTGAGAGAAGAGGCAATAACTAAACCATCGACCTGCTTATCAAGAAATGTATCAATAAGATTTTGCTCTTTTTCCGGCTGTTCCTCGGTACTTCCATACACAACCGTATAACCTTTTGTCTCGGCCACCATCTCCATTACCGATGCTATTTGGGCAAAGTATGTGTCGGTAATTCGTGGAACAATCAATCCTATTGTATTGCTTTTGCCCGATGATAGACTTTTGGCTAAATAGTTTGGACGGTAGTTTAATCGTTTTGCGACTTCCAGAACTTTCTCTATCGTTTCACGGCTTATATTATTTTCCTCGCCTTTTCCATTTAAAATAAAAGAAACAGTTGTTTTCGACAATTGTGTTTCAGTTGCAATATCTTTTAAAGATACTCTTTTTATCGATTGCATATTGGCAGTATTACGTTTTCGTGTTTCAAAAGTAGTAAATAATGCTTTAAGAAACAAGCGGGAACACAAAACAGGCTTTTAATCACATATTTATATTCGGCATAGTTAAATACAGTTAAAGCACTTAACCGTTTTAGTAAAAATTCATATCTTTGCTTAGTAAACCGGTTTAGCCACACTTTTACCAAACCATTTTGTCAACAGAATAAGTCAAAGATGAAACCAATATATAAAGGGATAGTATCTCACATCCAGAATATGTCGATCAATGATGGCGAAGGCCTTCGCACCACAGTCTTTCTAAAAGGATGTGACCTACGCTGCAAATGGTGTCACAATCCCGAAACCTTCCTTTCAGGCCCACAACTGGAATGGATACACAACCGATGCATTGGATGCGGTATATGTTTGGAACACTGTCCGAAAAAAGCGCTTTCACTAAACAACGGAGTTATTCATCGAAACAATATCGATTGCATAAGTTGCGGTGAATGCGTCGAAAACTGTTATGCCGGAGCCCATCACAGGATAGGAGAAATATATACTGTTGACCAATTGTCAAACAAGCTTGAACAAGATATAACCATATACAAAGTATCGGATGGTGGAGTGACTATATCGGGTGGAGAACCAATGGTTCAGTATGATTTCGTACTCCGGTTGGTAAAAAAACTGAAAGAAAAGCATATTAACGTTTGCATACAGACCAACCTTAACGCCCCGTGGGAAAAATATCAAGAATTGC
>CANOKG010000076.1 GCA_947566655.1 uncultured Muribaculaceae bacterium
GATACACTCCACTTACCGCTTCAAGAATATCGGTTGTTTTCTTATAGAAAGCATCAATCTCACCGGTAAGTTTATTATGGAGAACAGAGAAGTCAATACCTACATTATATGCTTTTTTGTGTACCCAAGTAAAATTGGTAAAAGCATAAGGGTTCTTCAACCAATACTGTGAAATTGCTGTGCCATTCAAAACATAGCTGTTATTAGCCTTGCTGTAATAAAGGTTATACATAAACGGAGTCATTCCGTCATCACCGCTTTCACCATAACTCAATCTCAACTTGGCCATATCCAACCAAGAAACATCATTTAAAAATGACTCACGGGAAGCTACCCAACCGGCCGAAACCGATGGGAATGTACCCCAACGATTCTGAGGAGCGAAAATATATGAACCATCGCGACGAAGTGCAAATTCGACTAAATATTTATCATCATAGGCATAATTGATACGAGTTGCATACGATGCCATTCCTGTGTGTTGGAATGATCCCTGCGGTTCATTTACACCCTCCTTACGTTCAGGAGCGAGAGTTATATCAACCGGATAGTCGCTTATATAGTCCTTACCCCAGGCGGCAAGCATATCCTCATAGGCTTTTTGTTTTTCATAGAAAAACATGAAACCGACTGAGTGCTTACCGAAATCACGGTTATACTCTACTGAAGGACGAAGCATCCAACGCCAGGTGTTATTAGAGATTCGGCTGAAGTTCTTTTTAGTTTCATTTCCACGACCGGCCGCAGGCTCTAATTTAGCTTCGAGTGTGTCGTCGTTTATTTGATAAAGTGTGTAACCTGAAGTAAATTCACGTGTTTCAAGGTGATTATAGTCATAAGCGAAATATCCTGAAATTTTCAAACCTTTTAACGGGGCCCACAAATCAGAAAAATCATATTGGAGTTGATAAGATGAATTAAATATCCATTTGTCTTGACGATAGTATCCAAGTTTCTCTAAAGCTGCTACAGGATTACAGTTTTCAGAGCCATTACCCCATCCTATGGAATAACCATTATACTCCTTTTTTACTGTAGGTGACATATTTGATGCCTGACGCATAGGTCCATACGGGCTATAGGGCTTGAATATTTCACTTTGAGGAGCATCCTGCTGAGTTTTGGTGCCGGCCATTTGGGTTGTAAACGTAAGGTTTTTGGCAACCATAGCTTCAAGATTGGTGCGCACATTAAAACGCTCATAAGAAGTTTTTTTAATGGTACCATCCTGACTCATATATCCAAGCGAAGTAAAGTACTTGATCTTTTCGGTTGATCCTGCTGCAGAAACGTTGTGTTGCTGAGTGAAGCCTGTGCGAAATATTTCATCAAACCAATCGGTTTGTCCCCACGGACTGTCAGGAGCATTTGTGAGTACTTTCTGTTGAATCTCGGAAGTGAAAATAGGTTCGAGACCATCCATCATCAAGGCTTTATTCTTGTAATACATAGCCTCTGATGCATTCAGATACTCAGGATAGGCTGTATTACGAACTGCCGACAACGACATGTTATAAGAAATGGTTGATTTGCCCTGACCTTGTTTTGTCGTAATAAGGATCACTCCATTGGATCCCTTTATACCATAAATAGATGCAGCGGCATCCTTCAACACCGATATCTGCTCAATATCTTGGGGATTCACCAAGTTAATGTCTCGTTCAACTCCATCTACGAGAACCAATGGAGAAGCTGCCGCGAATCCACTCACACCACGCACAATCAATGTGGCGCCGTCGGCTCCGGGCTGACCTGTTTGAGTGAATGAACTCATGCCTGTGATTTTACCGGCCAACATGTTCGAGACATTTTGCATGGGAGCTTTAACAAGTTCCTTGCTTCCTACCGATGATACAGAACCGGTCAAAGTTACCTTTTTCTGGATACCGTAACCTACTACAACAACTTCGTCGAGCAGAGTCTCATCGGGTGACATTTTAATGTTAACTACGCTTCGGCCGTTTACAGCAACAGTCACGGGCGTATAGCCTATGAACGATACGATCAAGTCAATATCAAGCGTAGGAACTGAAAGAGAGAACTCACCATCGAGATTAGTGGCCATAGCTATAGACGGATACTGCTTGACAGCAACCGTCGCACCCGTCATGGGGTCACCATTCTCGTCGATTACAGTTCCCGAAACATTCACGTTTTGAGCAAAAGCCCAAAGTGAGATGCAGAAACATAGTGTGAAGGCTAAAAGCCTTGACGACTGAGAAAAAAGTTTCTTCATGTGATAAAGTTGAATGAAATATAATGTTAATAATCTCTACGATTTAAGGATACATGGATCACAAACTAAATTTCATGGTAGCATTATGATCTTAATATCAAATGCAAATTTAGAAAAAATATTTAATAAACATGCAGTAATATTTAATAGAATTTATTATAGGGGGGGGTAAATCATACATTATCAATGCATTAAGAGTACAAAAAAAATAGCTACATTCAATTAAGTTGAATGTAGCTTATTTAAATTTTAGTTAAATTTATAGCGGATAGAATAAATAAAACTATTTACTTGCGACTTTCATAATCGTCGAATGCTTGTTTAATAGCATCCCATTGATCCATATCAATTACTTGAACTATATCAAACACCATAACACTACCGGTCATGTCAAGACAGCAGGTAACTGCGTTATAAATATTCTGAGGATTAGACATGACAGTGTCGTGATTAATGGCATAAATCGAACCGATCAATTCGCAGTCTCCATGCAACAGAGTGTCGGCACGTTGCAATCCATATTCGATAGACTCATTATCCTCGGGGCCATAAACTCTTTCAAGATAAGTACCAACAATAAAATTGTCAAGATATGGTGCAAAACCGGCTGCCTGATATTCATCGCTGCCATATTCGGGATAAGCCTTAACCCAGCTGCTTTTAGGACTTGCCCAGTTCTGACCGTGGCCTTGAAGAGCATGAATCCATGAAGCGGCCCAATAATTCAATTCTGCATCAGGACGAATGGCTTTCAAAGAGTCACTTACCTGCTTGATAAAATTACTGATTATATTAGCACGCCAAGCCCACCATTGCTTATAATATTTTCCGGCTTGACGTATGCTGTCATTGGAACCGGGATTGGTGCGGTAGCAATAGATATCTTCGGGAAAATTCTCTATCTTCTCGCCTAAATATTCTTCAAAAAGAGCTTTTGACTCGGCTGAAAAATCGCTCTCAGTATCAGGGAAACGGCAATAATCGAGTGCAAGTCCATCTATATCATACTTGTGCATAATCTCAGTAAGAATGCCCATAGCAAAATCACGATTATCCTGACGGGCTGGATTCAGGAAAGCCGCAACTTTCTTGTTATCCTCATAGATAGGTAACAAGGTGCCATCCTCTTTATATTCAACACACGTGCGCGACATAAATGTGGTGTCATCATAGCATAGTCCCTTATGCCACCAAGGAGAACCGGCAGGAAAGACACAAGCTGAAGCTACTACCTTAAGTCCTTTTTCGTGGGCTTTTTCCAAGAAATAATCAAAATAATCCCAGTCGCGTTCGATGGTTACATCATGTACAGCTGTCAAAGGCTCACATATATCACTGTCATAAAGAACCTTACCCTGTATAGGCTTGATATCCACAACAATATGATTGAATCCAACTTCCTTGATTTTATCAAGATAGTAATCGATTGAATCTTTGGTTCCGAAACGTTCGAAATTAGCTTCGGCACACATCCAAAGATAACGAGGTGTTTCCTCGACAGCTATAGCCTCAGTTTTACCGCTGCAGGCGCTAAGACCTCCTAAAGCGATTGCAGTACCGGCTATGGCAGCCCAGAGATAATTTAAACTGTTTTTCATTTTAAATATAATGTAGTTAATATTATTTTATGTCAATAAATTTTCCTGTAATATCTACCCTCTTAGAGTTAAATGGATCCAGAACCTTATCTACTATCAGTGCATATTCACCGCGAGTCACCTTATCTTTGAAAGATTCCTTTTTAATACCATAGCTCTTTAATATAGCTATCGGATCAAAATCAGGAGCGCCGGCCGATTTAATAAGATCAACAACAGATTGCAGGCTAACTGATTGACCGGCATCTTGCTGAGGAACAGCCACATTGTAAAAACCGGCTAAATCATTTAAATCCTCAGAAAGCAATGCATCGTTGGCTCTCAACCAGGTTTCGTTACTCCATGCGATACTTTGACCCTTAGAGCGAAGAATGCCTGAGGCACCAATTCTTTGGTAAGCAGCGAAACGAGGATCATTTTTATCTACATCAAGATATGGCAACAGATAACCACCGGCATCAAGAATAGCCGACTGCACATCACGCACTGATACATCGCTTGTATTGATGTTATTTAATGCAGCTAATGCAGCTGTGGCTCCTGCAGCCTGCCCTATCTGCATCACGACCGGTTGCAAACGCGTAGTTCCATTAACGATATTCGATACCGAAACTGATTTTTCAGTAACGAGCAGATTTTCTACCGAATCGGGCATAATAACACCCAAAGGCAATCCATAGGAAGGTACCGGATGAAAATAAAGATTGGGCAAGTCTTCGTTACCCGTATATACATTATGGTGATGATCAACAGGATAGTCTCCGACTGCTATAGCTGTTCTATACAGTTGTTGATCAGTATCGTAGGGGGTCATTATATGGTTAAGATCGAAACGAACCTTGCCGTGAATGCGCCGTGACTCGCGATGATATGGAATAATAGGCAATCTATCGGCTGTCGGGAACTCGTCATCGGCAAGTCCGAGATTACTGAATCCAAGCTCGGTTTGCAAAAAGTATATATAACGCATGGTGTGAGCTTTTGCTTCGGCAATAGCACTATCACGCTGCTGGCGATTCATTTCAATGACATTGACATAATAGTCGTTACCTTCGATAGGCCAGTTGATCATATACTTATCATTGGGCAGTTTACCATAAGTAATCATCTTTTCAACAGGCCACATGCGATCGGGTTGAGATGGATTAACACAACGGTCATTGATGGCAGTGCAAGCAAACTCATCGGGATCATAATCCTCGGGCTCAGAAATGGTGACATCACGATGATAGTCCTTGAGAATAGCCACCATAGTCATATCTTGTATAATGCCATTCGCCTCATCGGGTGCTATATCTTCATTGGTTACTGATTTACTCTCCATGCCGATGTCATATTTTACACCAACCTGCTTGGCTATATCTCCAAGTTCGGTACCATCTATAAGAACTTTTGCTCTAACTTGATAATTGTAACGATCATCGCTGTTAAACGTCACGATCCACGATCCAGCATTATTGGACGCAACAACATCTTTCACGCTATATACGACATCTATCCCCGACTCGGCCTGTACCATAGATTTAAAAATGGAGTCTCCAACCGATGGTTCAAACAACACGGAACTTACCCACCCGGTATTCAATGCTGAAAGCGATCCATAGTGATTGGCAAGGCTGTCACGAAATTCACCAAACAATCCAGCCGGCAATCGGAAATTGCCATCAAAGGCACACACACCGGCCGAGGTCAACATGCCTCCAAGCCATGTTGATTCTTCGGCTATCAATACCGAAGCCCCTAAACGCGAAGCTTGCACTGCAGCACTCACACCGCTGGCACCTCCACCTATGATGAGGACATCCACATCCAAGTGTTTTGTTGAATCACATGACATAAAAGAAACAATCGACATGCTTGAAATCGAAGCGATGGCAATTGATGCCACCGCGACACGCACCGACAAATGTTTAAGACCCGAGAACTTCATTCTAAAAATTTTTATAAGTTTAATGTAACTATGTACAATCCCAATTTTATATGATTTACATAAATTTCTTGGCAAAATTAAAAATAATTAAAATATCTACCAAACTATTCCCATTGTTTTTGTGATGCCCGATTATTTTTCAACAATATTTCACGGTGTTAAATTGCAAGTTACAGGAAGAAACGTTAAATTTGCAGTCGCAAAAAACGCATCAAAATTTGTAATTTACACTAAATTAGAATAATACGCTATCATGAACGTTACACTTGAAAAAAAGGATGATGGTACTGGCATCATCACAGTGAACATTGAAGAAAAAGACTATGCCCAAAAGGTAACCGACAATCTAAAACAGATTGGTCGCACTCATAATATTCCGGGCTTCAGAAAAGGTCATATTTCGATCGACCAGCTTCGTCGCCGTTTTGGTCGCGATGTAAAGAGCGATGTTATCAACCACGAGGTAATCGAGGCTGCTTTAAACTACATACGCGAAAACAAAATCAACTGCCTGGGTGAAATTATGCCCGTAGAGGTTAAAGAGATTAACCTTACCGATGCCGATTATACTTTCCAATACGAAATTGGTGTTGGTCCGGAACTTGACATCGAGCTAAACAAAGATATAACCATTCCTTTCTATAATATCGAGGTAACAAAGGAGATGATCGACGAACAGGATAACGACCTGCGTCGTCGTTTCGGCAAACAGGAACAGAACGAGACCGTTACTGAGGATGCCTTTGTGAAAGGCACCATCATGCAACTCAATGCCGATGGTAGCGTTAAGGAAGATGATGCCATACAGAACAACAATGGAATGCTGCTCGTAAACCATATCGCCAAGGAAGAAGCAGAAAAATTTATCGGCAAAAAAGTTGGCGACAAAGTTATCTTCAACCCTGCAAAAGCGACCAATGGTAATACCAATGAACTCGCCTCTCTCCTCGGCATCCAGGCCGATGCTGCCGCAGCTATTGACGGCGACTTCGAATTTAACATCGCCGACATAATGGTTGTAAAACCAGCCGAGCATAACGAAGAATACTTCAAGATGGTCTTCAACAAAGAGATTGCCGGTGAAGAAGAATACTTCGAGGAACTCAAAAAGTACATCGCCGCTCAGCTTGCCCCCAACAGCCAGATTCTTTTCGACATGACCGCCGAGAAGGTTCTTACCGAGAAATATGGCAACATGGAACTACCGGACAACTTCCTTAAAAAATGGCTGGTATCACGTCAGGACGGTGTGACAGAAGAGACTGTTGACGAAGAATATACCCGCATGGAGCCGGCCATCAAATGGCAGCTTATCCGCGACGTTATTGCCGAGAAAAACAACCTCGCACCATCTAAAGAGGATGTCGAAAATTATGCCAAGATGTATGCCCGCCGCCAATTAATGCAATATGGCATGGTTGACGCCGACGATGAAATGGTCGAAGGATTTGCAAAACGCTTCATGGAAGACAAGAACTTTGGACGTCAAATTGTTGAACAGGTTGCAAATCGCAAACTTTTCATGTGCATCCACTCTCTGGTCAATGTTGAAGAAAAGACAGTTAGTCTTGATGAATTCAAGACCCTTGCCAACGCCGAGAAATAAGGTAATTTCCATTCACATAATATCAACGGGTTGCTTTTGTTTAATGGCAGCCCGTTGCTTTTTTATAGTAGGGTTTAAAAATAATTGGCTATTTGTTTGTTGTAGTATTAGTTTTTTTATTAACTTTGGTTCATGAATGAGTCTAAGGCTCAAAAAAAATTAGACAAACTATATGAAGAACGATTTTAGAAACTTCGCCGTAAAACATCTGGGAATGAATGGGCTTGCCCTCGACCAGTACACATCGGCGGCCAATGGTACAATAACATCGAGCTATATTTCCCCGACCATCATCGAGGAGCGTCAACTTAATGTAGCACAGATGGACGTATTTTCACGTCTGATGATGGATCGCATAATCTTTTTAGGAACCGATGTGAATGATTACACAGCCAATGTAATACAGGCACAACTTCTCTATCTCGATTCGGCCGATCCTGGAAAAGATGTTTCAATCTATATTAATTCGCCCGGTGGATCGGTATATGCCGGTTTAGGCATATATGACACCATGCAGTATATTTCGAGCGATGTGGCAACCATTTGTACTGGAATGGCTGCTTCAATGGCCGCTGTCCTGTTAGTATCGGGTACTTCCGGCAAACGATTTGCGCTCAAACATTCCCGCGTAATGATCCATCAACCCATGGGAGGAGCCCAGGGCCAAGCCAGTGACATCGAAATCACTGCACGCGAAATTCAAAAACTCAAGAAAGAACTATACACAATCATAGCCGATCACTCGGGACAACCATTTGACAAAGTAGAACGTGACTCAGACCGTGACTATTGGATGACAGCCGAAGAGGCTCTCAGCTATGGAATGATCGACAATGTACTTGTAAAAGCTAAACATTAAGAGCAGGTTTATAATCAAACCAACTAAGACTCGAAAAATAAATGGCAAAACGCAATATCCAAAAATGTTCATTCTGCGGTCGACCGGCCGACATGTCGGAGGTCTTGATACCCTCGGCTACAGAAACAGGCACTTATATATGTGCTGAATGTGCCGACCAGATACACGATCTTCTGGCCAGCTACCGGCATGAGACATCGAGCGGTGTCGGCCACAAGAATGATAAAGCCGACAATGGAATAAATCTAAAAACAGTTCCGACACCCAAGGAAATCAAAGAATTCCTTGACAAATATGTCATAGGTCAGGATTCGGCCAAGCGTTATCTATCGGTTGCAGTCTACAATCACTACAAAAGATTATCCCAGCCCAACGAAGATGACATTGACATTGAAAAGAGCAACATTATAATGGTGGGACCAACCGGAACCGGTAAAACACTGTTAGCAAAAACGATTGCCCGCCTGCTTGATGTTCCTTTCACAATTGTAGACGCCACTGTCCTTACACAGGCGGGATATGTAGGAGAAGATATCGAAAGCCTACTGACCAGATTGTTACAAGTTGCCGACTATGATGTAAAACGAGCAGAAAAAGGCATTGTATTTATTGATGAAATAGATAAGATAGCCCGTAAAGGAGACAATCCCTCGATAACACGTGACGTTAGCGGTGAAGGTGTACAGCAAGGTCTGCTGAAGCTTCTCGAAGGATCGATTGTAAACGTTCCACCACAAGGAGGACGCAAGCACCCCGAACAACACATGATACCCGTTGACACCAAAAACATATTATTTATTTGTGGAGGTGCATTTGACGGTATCGAGCGTAAGATTGCACAACGTTTGAACACCCACACTGTAGGGTATTCAACAGGCAATGGAAAAAAACATATCAACCGCGAGAACTTTTTGGAATACGTTGCTCCTCAAGACCTGAAATCATTTGGATTGATTCCCGAAATAATAGGACGCCTGCCAATAGTAACACATTTGGATCACCTTGACCGCGAAGCACTACGCAGAGTATTGACCGAACCTAAGAACGCCATAACGCGTCAATATGAAAAGTTGTTCAAAATGGACGGTGTAACATTGACATTTGAGCCCGAAGCTCTCGACAAGATTGTCGACATAGCAGTAGAATACAAATTAGGCGCACGAGGGCTAAGAGGCATTGTCGAAGAGATCATGATGGACTCAATGTTTGAGATACCAAAGAGTAAAATCAAGAAATTCAATGTCACAGCCAACTATGTAAACGAGAAACTATCCAAGCTACGCCCCGATATGTTGAATAAAGAATAATCATCAAGATAAACCGGGTAGAATCCTGATCTACCGATATTTTTATAAATTATTTAATCAGTGAATCAAAAGTTACTAAACAATCTCTCCTACAAACTATGATTACCAAAACGCAATTGAGTCAAGCGCTGAAGCACCACTTTGGTTTTGATTCTTTTAAAGGGAACCAAGAGAGCATCATGATGTCGTTACTCGACGGTCACGATACATTCGTGCTCATGCCTACAGGTGGTGGCAAATCTTTATGCTACCAGTTGCCGGCACTGCTGTCAGAGGGTACTGCCATTGTGATATCCCCACTAATTGCGTTGATGAAGAATCAGGTAGATGCAATACGTAACTTCAGCGAAGATAATGGTGTGGCCCACTTTATCAACTCATCGCTTAATAAAGCCGCTATTGACAAAGTCAAACGCGACATCTTATCGGGAAAAACGAAGTTGCTATATGTAGCCCCAGAATCACTGACTAAAGAAGAGAATATAGAATTTTTAAAAACCGTTTCCATTTCATTCTATGCTGTAGATGAAGCCCATTGTATATCGGAATGGGGTCATGATTTCAGACCTGAATATAGAAGAATAAGGCCTATCATCAACGAGATATGCAAGCGGCCGGTCATAGCATTGACAGCTACAGCAACACCTAAGGTACAACACGATATCCAAAAAAATCTCGGCATGACCAATGCCATAGTTTATAAGTCGTCGTTCAACCGCGCCAACTTATACTATGAAATAAAGTCAAAGACCGCAAACACCGACAAGGATATCATTAAATATATTAAAGCCAATCCCG
>CANOKG010000077.1 GCA_947566655.1 uncultured Muribaculaceae bacterium
ACTCTATGAAAGGAGCTAAGCGCCCCTTCCGCATCGGAGCACGTGGCAACTGGTTGATGTGGCTCGTAGGTGGTGTTGGCTTTGCCGGTTCCTTGTTGGCATTCGTTCTAAGCCTTTTCCCGCCAAGTCAAATCAATGTAGGTGGTAACAGTGTGTGGTTTGGAGTACTAATTGGAGGAGTCGTTCTCTTTGTAGTAATTCCATTCATAATATATGCTTGTCGTAAACCTTCGTGGATCAACCCAACGAGCACATTTGTACCATTCCATTGGCAAACCGACCCGGAGAGTCAAAAACTCCTTGCCGAGGCCGAGCAAGCCTACGAATCACAGCGCCTGGACACCGCCCCTCAGCCTACCGAGTCACCCTCGTCCAAACAATAACATGTAATAATCCTTATAATCTGGATAAGACACTTTCGATTGCCCAGTTACTGTTAAAATTGTAATCCACGGAGAAACGTTGGCTCAGCAGATACCGTTTCCTATCACTGATTGGGAAAAGGCTTTGCCATTGCTTGTATAGTTGGTCTAACTTATCCCTTTTATAAAATTGCACGTCTAAACATTCACTAAGGGAACGTTTGAACGTGCATTTTATTGTGGAATTACAGAAAGAACAGAATCATTATCGTCATTGGCGGACGTAGCTGGCCGAACATCGTTGTTGGCCGACGCGGCATGTCTATCTTGCATTAAGACATCCTTTCAATATTTTGATTTTAGAGCCTGTCTGGTTTTAACTCGTATTAAGATCGAGTGTCAATTTTATGTGAATTTTAAATTGTGAAGAAGGAACGTAGCGAGCTACGTGACTGATGAATAATCTAAAATTCGCCAAAATTGGCCTCGAGATTAATGCGAAACTAATACTTTAAAATCCTTCATTCGATAATATAATCATTTTAGTGTGTTAAAACCAGACAGGCTCTTAGATTTTTACTGCATGCATTTATGGTTACTATTGATAACAAAGATGTATAAGTAATCATGATTTTTTGTAATTTTGTGGCATGAATTGGTTTGAAAGCCTCTTTTTTGAGCAGTCACCGCTACAAGCGGTGTGTGTCATCTCGGTTATTATTGCCATAGGCTTAGGCCTTGGCAAGATACGTATATGTGGTATCTCTTTAGGTGTCACATTTGTGTTTTTCACCGGAATCTTAGCCGGACATCTGGGGTTTGCCATCGACTCAGATATGTTGAAATATGCCCAGGATTTCGGACTGATGCTGTTTATTTATGAGCTTGGCCTAAAGGTAGGCCCCGGATTTTTCAGTTCATTCCGCACGGGCGGACTTCGCCTTAACATGATGGGATTAGGGCTTGTTCTCTTGGGTACAGCGGTGGCTATAGGACTAAGTTTCGGATTGGACATCCATATGTCTGACATGGTGGGCATAATAAGCGGAGCAACCACCAACACTCCGTCGTTAGGAGCCGCCCAGCAGGCTCTTAACCAGCTCGGAGTCGAGGCCGATGGTGCAGCACTAAGTTGCGCTGTCACTTACCCGTTGGGGGTAGTTGGCGTTATATTGGCATTTATTTTCGTCAAGAAATTTGTAGCCCGCAAAGAAGACTTCAAATCCCATTCCCCAAATGATGTTGATCACACCTATGTTGCCGAATTCAGGGTTACCAACCCGGCTACCAACGGTTTGACCCTTCGTGAGGCTCACGAGCTGGTGGGAGCCAACTTTGTTATATCACGAATATGGCACGAGGACAAGGTATCGATCCCCGACTCTGATTACAGACTTTCGAGCGGAGACCGCGTAATGGCAATTACCACCGATGACGATCTGCCTCGACTCACCCTATTGTTTGGTGAGAAAACCGATACCGATTGGAACCGCCCTAACATTGATTGGGACAATGTTGACAAGAACCTGATCTCTCGCACTATTGCAGTAAGTAAACCGGCTCTGAACGGCCGACGTTTAGGCTCGCTTAAATTACGCAATCACTATGGCATCAACATATCGCGCGTGACACGATCGGGAATAAGACTCCTTGCCACTCCTAATCTTATCCTTCAACTTGGTGACCGATTGACCATTGTAGGTGAGACCGATGCTGTAAACCGTATTGAAGAACTTGTCGGGAACTCGACGTCCGACCTCAAAGATCCCAATTTAGCCGCAATTTTCATAGGCATGGTTTTGTCACTCATCGTTGGCTCTATACCTATCAATATACCCGGAATATCGGTACCGATAAAGTTAGGCCTTGCCGGCGGTCCTATTGTCGTGGGTATTTTAATAGGATGTTTCGGTCCACGTTTTCACATGGTAACCTACACGACCCGCAGTGCCAACCTCATGTTGCGCGGAATCGGACTATCGCTTTTCCTTGCCTGTCTCGGTCTGGAATCGGGAGCAAAGTTCCTTGATACCATCATGAAGGCCGATGGACTGCTATGGATAGCCACAGGATTCATCATCACCGTTGTACCATCATTAATAATGACAATCATATCCATGAGATGGTGGAAACTTGACTTCGCTACAGCGGCCGGAATGGTGAGCGGAGCGATGGCCAACCCCATGTCACTATCCTATGCCAACGACACGCTCCACAACGATGATGCATCGGTAGCCTACGCTACAACCTATCCACTTTCTATGTTTGCACGAGTAGTGATAGCTCAACTTCTAATAATTTGCTTTGTATGACGACTATGCCTAAACATATTGCAATATTTGCATCAGGGAGCGGTAGCAATGCCGAGAACATCATACGGCACATAAATCGCCCTCAATCGAAAGGTCTTGTAAAGTTGGTTATATCAAACCGCTCCGATGCCGGGGTTTTACAGCGAGCGAAGGACTTAGGTGTAGACAGTATTGTTGTTGACAAAGACAAACTTAACGACAGTGATTACATGCTGAGACTGCTCGAAAAGCACCGTATTGAAATAGCAGTGCTTGCCGGCTTCCTGTTGATGATTCCACCATTCCTGATCCATCGATTTGAAGGGAATATGGTGAACATTCATCCTTCGTTACTTCCAAAATTTGGTGGGAAAGGAATGTTTGGCCGGCATGTCCACGAAGCTGTTATAAAATCAGGTGAGACCGAAAGCGGCATTACCATACACCTTGTAAATGAAGAATATGACCGGGGCAAAATCTTGTTACAGGTATCCTGTCCTGTAAAACCAAATGATACAGCCGAAAGTCTTGAAAAACGTATCAGGGAACTTGAAGTCCAAAATTTTCCAAGTGTCGTGGAGTCATTGCTTTAGCTTATAGTTTTGGAGCCAGAAAATACAGTCCAAAGGAAATACCTACATTCCAATTATGCGCGGGATAGCTCAGATAGTTGCCATATAGATTGATGGTAGCAAATGGTAAAGTATAGGCCGCCGATATCTCACAATAGGCATAACGCCGTGAAAAAGCACTGCCATAGTAAGCGTTGGAATTTCTACCATCAAGCATAATTCTTTTTACCGGCTGAAACAGATGGAAATTACCTCGCAGCTGCATATTATCGTTAATTATCCATACGGGGACAGCCCCCAAAGCTATATAGGAATTGGCTCGGAATGCCGGGTTAAAACTATTGTCTGATGCCGGAGTGGGAGTAAAAGCCGGTGCGTTAACTATAGTAGCATTATAATTGTCGAGTAGTAGCCGGTTACTATAGAGGGCATCAAGTTCACCGCCAAGACTAAAACGACGCGACAAACGTTTATAACCTTTCACAAGAACATGTGCCTCAAACCAGTCGACATGACTGGCTCGCTCTACATTACGTTCTATTCCTGAACGGTAGTGATATCGTCCGGTATTATAAGACCCGGTAATGTCGCTGTAAAATCCTTTGGTAGGAGCTGTCAAGTTATCGAGAGTCGATGAGTAAAACGACACTCGCGCCTGACCTATATTATTACGGGTAACATCACGCTTGGCTCCGTCATGGTTCATGGCGTCGGCACGGTAGAAGCGGTTCATCATAGTGCCTCCACCGGCATCAACCGTAATAACAGAACTACGACCTGCTGCAATAAGATAACGTACTCTTCCAAATGCTTCAACTCGTGTAATAAACGTGGGAGAGGCTGCATCGAAAAACAGCTTGTCACTCTCATAGTACTTGCGACTCGAAATCACACCTTGTAAAGCTAATGCAGTGGGAGTGTGGGATGGTAGAACCAATCGGGTGTTTAAAGCAGCTGCCATATAGCTTTGGCCCACCCAACCATCAAGTGACGCATCCATTGTTTTGAGCGACATTGAGGTATATCGTCCCGACAAAAAAATCATACTGTTGGTAGAAGATGTAAGGTAGCCACCTACACCCACCGACAGGTTATTGCGCACATTGGCCTTCAGATTAAGATTGAACAATCCTGTTGTATCATTATACACAGCTGTGGGGAAAAGATCCTTAAGTTTACCCGAAGAGATAGCATGATAATATGATAACCGTGCCGAACGCACATCAATCGTATCGTGACGATTCTTGGTGAAAAGATAATCGATATATCGATTCTCAGCCTGAGTTCCACCCTCAACTGTCACTCCATCAAAGCGAAGATAAGGAGTGGCCGATTTGAATACCCTACGATGAAGCTCGCGGGTAGAGGCCGGTATGCGGCTTTCCACACGCTCTTTTATAGAATCGATCATAGCCATAGCGTGATCATAACCTATCTGGTAGATCTGCTTAGCTGCCTGGAAATCGAGCAAGGAGAAGCGATCAAGATTTATACGAATTTTCACACCCTCATCAGATGGCAAATCGTAGTAGTTGTTCTGTATTACCATCTCTTCGATCTGATTAACAAGGTCGCGTGCATTAGCCGGATCGGTAGTGCCGTGAACATCCACCCCGATCATAATGTCGGGAGCAAACTCACTACGCATTACATCAACCGGAAAATTATCGTATATTCCACCGTCATAGAGCAACACACTATCTATCTCAATAGGCTGGAATACCACAGGGAAGCTCATCGAAGCCCTTATTGCATCGCCGAGCTGACCGCTTGACATGACTACCTTATGTTTATTCTTTACATCTGATGCCACACATCTGAATGGAACGAACAGATTGTCGAAGTTCCCGTTACACTGTGCCGTGTAGGGCGCAAAAAGGTCCATGAAAGCAAAGTTCATAGGCAGCGGAGAGATCAGACTCGCAGGCGATTTCACTATGGTGGAATCCCGTCGGGTCGACAATGGCAAGGACACCATTGATGGTGTCGGCTCCCCTTTGGCAAAATTATAGACAAGACGTTCATCTATTCGTCCTGTCGACCAGTAGGAAAAGCCACGGGACAATAACAAGTCGAGCATCTCCTCGGGCGTATAACCCGATGCATACAGACCGCCCACAATGGCGCCCATCGAAGTTCCCGTCACATAATCGATAGGAATATTATTATCCTCGAGAGCTTTTATAACTCCTATGTGTGCAATTCCCTTAGCACCACCTCCACTTAGCACCAATCCAACCGACTGATGGGCCGAAACAGAATCGGTCGAAACAGAAGTTGCTGTCCACACTTTTGGCGCAAACAGCAACATTCCACAAAATAATAATATTTTATACATGAAAGTCAAACAAATCAGCGACCGGCACGCTTGCGCTCAGTCTCGTCAAGAATGATCTTACGCAAACGAATGTGATGGGGAGTGACCTCAACATATTCATCTTCTTTAATGTATTCAAGCGCTTCTTCGAGGCTGAATACTACCGGGGGTACAATGCGGGCTTTATCATCGGCTCCCGATGCACGCATGTTGGTCAATTTCTTTGACTTAGTGACATTAACCACGATATCGTTGTCCTTGGCATTCTCTCCTACAACTTGACCGGCATAAACCTCTTCCTGAGGGAAAATGAAAAAACGGCCACGATCCTGAAGTTTATCAATGGCATAAGCATAGGCTGTTCCCGCCTCCATAGCTATCAACGAGCCGTTGGTGCGACGTTCAATATCGCCCTTCCATGGCTGATATTCAAGGAAACGGTGAGCCATGATAGCTTCTCCGGCCGATGCCGTGAGTACATTGTTACGCAATCCGATAATACCTCGTGACGGTATCTGGAACTCCATGTGTGAACGGTCGCCCTGCGATGACATTGTCAACAAGTCGCCCTTACGGCGGGTTACCATATCAATCATCTTTGATGCATATTCCTCAGTAACATTGATTGTCAATAACTCGACAGGCTCACATTTAACGCCATCAATTTCCTTGATCAACACTTGAGGCTGACCTACTTGCAATTCGTAACCTTCGCGACGCATAGTCTCGATAAGTACCGACAAGTGCAGCACGCCACGTCCATACACAGTCCATACATCCTGGTGGTCATCTTTTATGACACGGAGAGCCAGGTTGCGGTCAAGCTCGCGCACAAGACGATCGTTGATGTGACGTGAAGTGACAAACTTACCGTCACGTCCAAAGAATGGGCTATCATTAATGGTGAACGTCATCGACATTGTAGGTTCATCGATAGCAATGCGCGGCAATGGCTCGGGATTATTGAAATCGGCTACCGTATCACCAATTTCGAATCCTTCGATACCAACCAAAGCACATATATCACCGCTGCTCACACTTTCGACACGCTTGCGACCCATACCTTCAAACACATGTAACTCCTTTATGCGTTGACGGCTTATCGTACCGTCTTTCTTACACAAGGCCACATCCATGCCCTCGCGTAGCGTTCCACGGTGTACACGACCTACGGCAATACGGCCTACATAACTTGAGAAATCGAGCGAAGTCACAAGCATCTGGGCATCGCCATCAAGAGTGGTTGGCGCAGGTATATATTCGATAATGGCATCAAGAACGGGAAGAATATTATCGGTGGGCTTATTCCAATCGGTGCTCATCCAGCCGTTTTTGGCCGAGCCGTAGATTGTAGGAAAGTCCAGCTGATCCTCGGTAGCATCGAGACTGAACATAAGATCAAACACCATCTCCTGCACCTCGTCGGGACGGCAGTTGGGTTTATCAACTTTATTGATAACCACAACAGGTTTCAGACCCATCTGGATAGCCTTCTGCAGGACAAAACGGGTCTGTGGCATCGGGCCCTCAAACGCATCTACGAGCAGCAGGCAGCCGTCGGCCATGTTGAGCACTCGCTCTACCTCGCCACCGAAGTCGGCGTGTCCGGGAGTATCAATAATGTTAATCTTTGTACCTTTATAATTAATTGAAACGTTCTTTGACAAGATTGTTATACCTCGTTCGCGTTCAAGGTCATTATTATCAAGAATAAGTTCTCCTGTCGATTGATTGTCACGGAAAAGGTGTCCGGCAAGCAACATCTTGTCTACGAGCGTGGTTTTGCCATGGTCAACATGGGCAATGATAGCAATATTTCTAATGTTCTGCATATAATTGGTGTTTTCAGCGCGCAAAGTTACACATAATTTGCGATATTTTACCTAATTTTGTAGCTCCAACCTAATAAATAATTATGGTACGACTCACTAAACAGATCCTGATAGCATTTCTCATAGGCTTTTTCATGCCGTTATCAATCCTGGCACTCGATCTAAAGACTACTACGGTAGGAAATAGAGAGTGTTACATATATGACGTAAAAAAAGGCGAAAACATCTATGACGTTTCGCGGGCTTTGGGAGTGCCTACGATTGAAATCACACGCTATAATCCATCGGCCACCGACGGGCTACGCCCCGGCATGCGCCTTTACGTTCCTGTTGCAATCGTTAATAGCCGGAGCAACAAGCCGACCATAACAACAGTAACAACAGCCGAGGATGATGTATCCATCCCTGCAGCACGCTCAGTTTCGGCTACCGGTGTTGAGTCATCGACCTCCCGAACCTATACTGTTCAAAAGAAAGAATCCCTATATGCCATCAGTCGCAAATTAGGTATATCGATGGATAGTCTTATCGCAATGAATCCATCGGCCGAGAATGGAGTCAAACCCGGTGACGTACTGGTAATAAACAGTTCAGCGGCTCAGGTTTCAACAGTCAGACCCGCCAACGACCCAACCACAGAGCCCGAAATCACACAACCCGCCACCTACCGGCCCGAAGTCGCACAAGCCACCACCACAGAACCAGACCCGACAGTATCTCCCATCATACCCCAAGAAGAAATAGACTATTCACTTATACCAAGTGAAAACAGGCTTAACAAGTTTATAGAACGAGTGTCGCCAGAGCCCGAATATGGGCAAGCGCCCGACACTGTCAACATGGCTGTTATTCTGCCATTCATGCTTAGCGAAGATCCGGCGCCTAAAAATTCACAACTGTTCCTTGAATTCTATAAAGGTCTTTTGCTTGCAGCCGACTCGCTGAAACATCATCCCGGACACTTCATCAAGATCCATGCCTATGACTCGGAAGGCTCTATCGAGAGAATAGAATCGATAATGAGAAGTCCCGAAATGTCATCAATGAACCTCATCATAGGGCCCGATAATGAGTCTCACCTTAAGCTTATTGCCGAGACCATGTCGGCCAACACATATCTTTTCAACACGTTCAACGTCAAGAGCGACATCTATACCACCAACAACCGTGTGATGCAGGCCAACATTCCCCACTCTCCAATGTTGAGAAAGGCAACTTCGACATTCACCGAAATGTATCAAGCCTACACTCCGGTATTCCTGTCGCGAATAGATGGTGCAGCCGATAAAGACGCCTTTACATCCTTACTTAAGGAGCAACTCGACAAGAACGAAGTTGCCTACACCAACATCACGTTCAGAAACCTGTTGAACCACCGTGACCTTGACACACTGGCCACCGACCGCAACTATGTTTTTGTTCCAATCTCCGGCTCAAGAGCTGAGTTTGCCAAGATAAGTGAGGCAATCAGCCGTTTTGGCGAAGCACGTCCTGAAAATTCCATCAGAATTTTTGGATATCCCGACTGGATCACATTTCGTGGAGAGTACCTGACTCGTTTAGGTAACATGGAGGCAACAATCTACACCCGATTCTATGCCGACAAGAACGATCCTGAAACCCGACTTGTTGAAGAACGATATAAAGAACTTTATGGACAGGAAATGATGGATGCAGCTCCCGTTCAAGGGCTATTAGGTTTCGACACCGGTATTTATCTTATTGATCTAATAAAAGAGTATGGCAAGGATTTTGCCGACAATCTCGAGTCGTTTCGCGGACTACAAAGTGTAATGAACTTCACATCTAAAAACGATGAGGGCTATGTTAACGATGCCCTCCTTATTGTTACCTTTACCCCGCGTGGCCATGCCCTTAAAACAGTGATAGAATGAAACAGCGCTTTCGTTATTCATTAATACTCATGATTTTAGCCACCTCATTTCAGTACGTGACGGCACAAACTCTATATAAGCCACACTTACATGTTGGAGGTCACGCCGGTGTAGCGCTCTCTCAGCAGTCGTTCAATCCTTCGATAGAGCAGAAAATGCACCAGGGCATAACTATGGGACTGTCGATAATGTGGGCTGAGGAGCGTCATGTAGGCCTGCGTGCCGAACTTAACCTCACACAGCGAGGCTGGGAAGAAGATTTTACCGATACACCTCAGTTCAGTTACAAACACACCTTGACCTACATAGAAATACCTATGATGACCCACATCTTCTTTGGGGGCCGACGTGTCAAAGGATTTTTTAATTTAGGGCCTCAGCTGTGCTATATGATAGGTGACAACGTAAGTGCTAATTTTGATTATCACAACCTTCAGGCAATCGAAGGATTCCCTTTAGCCAACCGCACTACCCGTCAAATGTCAATGGAGATTACAAACCGCTTTGACTACGGCATTTGTGCAGGAGCCGGAATGCAAATCTTTATCAAGAAAAAACACTGCCTGTCGCTTGAAGGACGATATTACTACGGTTTGGGAAACATATTACCTTCATCAAAGAAAGACTACTTCAATGCATCGCGTGGCAATGCCATAACTGTTACGCTTGGCTATATGTTTCGCCTTAAATAAAATTTTTTAGATATGTACTCTTAGAGTATGTCTGGTTTTAACTCGTATTAAGATCGAGTGTCAATTTTATGCGAATTTTAAATTGTGAAGAAGGAACGTAGCGAGCTACGTGACTGATGAATAATCTAAAATTCGCCAAAATTGGCCGCGAGATTAATGCGAAACTAATACTTTAAAATCCTTCATTCTATAATATAATCATTTTAGTGTGTTAAAACCAGACAGGCTCTTA
>CANOKG010000078.1 GCA_947566655.1 uncultured Muribaculaceae bacterium
GATGTATGGTTATCAAGCCCTACGGCTACGCTATATGGGAGAAAATGCAGCGCACCCTCGACACCATGTTTAAAGAGACCGGTGTTCAAAACGCCTATTTCCCATTGCTGATACCTAAATCATATCTTTGCCGGGAGGCTGAACATGTGGAAGGCTTCGCAAAAGAATGTGCAGTGGTCACCCACTATCGGTTAAAAAATGATCCCAACGGAACGGGCGTAGTCGTTGACCCCGATGCACGATTGGAAGAGGAACTCATCATTCGCCCAACCAGCGAAACCATTATATGGGGAACATATAAAAATTGGATACAATCCTACCGTGACCTCCCTGTTCTTTGCAACCAATGGGCCAATGTGATGCGCTGGGAAATGCGCACTCGCATGTTTCTTCGCACTGCCGAATTTCTATGGCAGGAAGGCCACTGTGCACATGCAACAGCCGAAGAATCAGAGGCCCGAACAGTGCAAATGATAAACCTCTATGCCGACTTTGCCGAGAAATACATGGCGATGCCCGTAATAAAAGGCGTGAAGAGTGCTAACGAACGTTTTGCCGGAGCGTTAAACACTTATACTATCGAGGCAATGATGCAAGATGGTAAAGCACTACAATCGGGAACATCCCACAACTTGGGCCAAAACTTCGGTAAAGCATTTGATGTTACTTTTGTCAATAAAGATAACAAACCAGAATATGTGTGGGGTAACTCGTGGGGAGTTTCCACCCGTCTTATGGGAGCTCTTATTATGAGCCATAGCGATGATAACGGTCTTGTATTACCTCCCCATCTCGCACCAATTCAAGTTGTTATCGTACCTATATTCAAGAATAACGAACAACTTGAGGAAATCTCAAAAACCGTAAATCCTATAGTTGACCAGCTTAGATCCTTGGGAATCAGCGTAAAATATGATGATGCCGACAATAAGAGACCCGGTTTTAAATTTGCCGATTACGAGCTCAAAGGCATCCCCGTTCGTTTAGCAATCGGAGCTCGGGATATCGCCAATGGTACCGTAGAGGTAATGCGCCGCGACACTCTCGAGAAACAGATTGAATCCCTTGAGGGAATTGCTCAATTCGTTGCTAATCTCCTCGAAGAAATTCAACTGAATATATTCAATAAGGCATTGAAACACAGAGAGGAAATGACTCGCACTGTTGATTCTTATGAAGAATTTAAAGTTGAAATAGAGAAAGGTGGTTTCATACTTGCCCATTGGGACGGTACATCAGAGACCGAGGAAAAGATCAAGGAGGAAACAAAGGCAACAATTCGTTGCATACCATTGGATGGCGACATCACTCCTGGAGTGTGCATGGTCACCGGAAAGCCATCGGCACGCCGCGTCATCTTCGCACGCAACTACTAATCAAACATATTATTAGAAAACCTATTATGACAGACGGCCAAAGATTCAGGCAGTCTGTCATTTTTTTGATATATTAATCTCTCAATATGTTTTTTTTCGCTACCTTTGTTGAAATAGAAATATGATTACACAAGTTAAATATGGACAGCAATAACTTTTATAAAGCTCTTGGAGAAGTTATCACCGATATATTGAATAGGGGTGACCAGATAGCACTACCTGCCTTCGGCACTTTCAAAGCAGTAAAAACTAATGAACGCGTTGAAACTGATAAGGAAACAGGTAAAAAGATACTCGTACCGCCATCTATCGCCATTGAATTTACTCCGGCATTAAAACTGGTCAAACAAGTCAAAAATTCTCAGAAAGCACTTTAGAAAAAGCTTACTTTTAATCTAACCAACAATCAAAGTTCACTTTAACATAATGAACAACATAATAACACTTGATTCACTAGCCGCCTTGCTCGCTGAGAAAGTCAGAATCTCTCACGATGAAGCCTATATCCAAATACAGAATTCCTTAAACGAGATTGTCAAAGAACTCTTGAACGACAGTGGGTGTGCAATAGTACCTCATTTCGGAAAATTCTATATAACCAATCGTGCTACGGGAGAAATAGCCTTCGAGCCGGCCGAAAACTTATCAGAATCTATAAACGAACCTTTTGCTTTCTTTGAACCCGTAGAACTCTTTGTTGACGAAATTGATAAAAATGAAGATTCGATATCAGAAATCCCGCTTTCGGTAAAGGAGGATGAACAAACGACCGAAATCAATAATCCAATTGAAGAAGATATTGATATTAATGCTGTAGATAACCCTGCGAAGCAAGATTCTTTAGACGAAGCTGTAGCCGAAGTAGCCGAAGCATTAATCGAAATGACCAATAAACCCGAATCCAATACCGAAACTGAACAAACGACAAGCAACCCTGTTCCCATACATTACCGTTACACCCTGACCGAAGACGAGATAAAACCGGCTACTGAAATAATTAAGCCTGAACCAGACAGTTTAGAACACAGTACAGCAGGAAATGCAACTGAAACAACATCAGCAATATCTGACTCGGTCGTAACAAAAGAAGTTGAATCAACTGAGACTACGAGCGATAACGCCACTGAAGAGCAAACAGTTGATTATAGCGAACCGCAGCCTGAAGGAATGAGACCATTGATCGCATATATATTAGGTATACTTACGGGTATGCTACTGACTTGCGTGGCAGTATATTTCTTGTATCCTCCTCTTAATTTTACCGATGATGAAGAATTAATATGGGAAGAAATAGATGACAACAGCACAAATGAGACATCAACATCCACTGAATCGGCATTAGAATCAACCGGCACTCAACAAACCTCGACCGGTAACGATGACACATCACATGCAAATGCCACAACAATCTCATCCCCCCAAACGTCGACACCAAATACCACCAACAGCACCTCTACCCTTGTTACAGTCAACAAGGTCATAACCGATACTGTATCACGCACCAATTACCTTGCGATAATGGCTCGAAAGTATTATGGCAACACTGAGTTCTGGGTTTACATATATAAAGAAAATGAGGCCAAACTTGGTAATCCCGACCGCGTCCCGGCAGGAACTGTTGTAGTTATTCCACCGGCATCAAAATATGGTATAGACGCCAACGATCCTGAATCTATTAAACGGGCAAAAAAGCTGAATGGGCCTATCTATGCACCATATAAAAAGTAGCCACATTAATATTGCTAAATAATGTTATAACGCTCTTATAATTAACCATTGATAAACTATTAGTAAACAAAATTAACAGATAGATTTAACACTTTAGCATTCCTATTGTCTAACTTTGCAATAGGAATGTTTGTTTATATACTAAATTATTCCACTTGATAGAACAAATTAATAATATCATTATAAAAAGAAAATCATGGGTGAATCTGTTAATATCAGACAACTAAACGAACTCGTAGCTTCTAAAAGCGACTTTATCACAATGATCACTCGCGGTATGGACCAAACAATTGTTGGTCAGAAGCACTTGGTCGAATCACTTTTGGTAGCTCTACTTGCCAACGGTCACGTTTTACTCGAAGGCGTTCCCGGTTTGGCAAAAACATTAGCTATAAAAACGCTTGCACAACTTATTGATGCCCGCTACAGCCGTATACAGTTTACTCCCGACCTATTGCCGGCCGATGTAATAGGTACTATGGTATACAGCGTACAGAAGGAGCAATTCCAAGTAAAACGCGGCCCTATATTTGCCAATTTTGTTTTGGCTGATGAAATAAACCGTGCCCCGGCAAAGGTGCAGAGCGCATTGCTTGAAGCTATGCAGGAACGACAAGTTACCATAGGCGACCACACTTTTGGTCTTGACGAGCCATTCCTCGTGATGGCAACACAAAACCCGATAGAACAAGAAGGGACCTACCCTCTTCCCGAAGCACAAGTGGATCGTTTCCTCTTGAAAGTAATAATTGGCTACCCAACACGAGAGGAGGAAAAAGTGATTGTTAGACAAAACATATCAAACCACCGTGCTAAGGTCATGCCAATATTACGCCCCAGCGAAATAATAGATGCACAGAAGGTTGTAGAACAAATATATCTTGACGAGAAAATTGAGCGATATATAGTCGATATAGTTTTTGCCACACGTTTCCCTGCCGAGTATGGTCTACAGGATCTTTCCGGAATAATCTCGTTTGGAGCTTCACCACGTGCATCAATCAGCTTGGCAAAAGCGGCACGAGCCTATGCATTCCTTCACCAACGAGGCTATGTTATCCCTGAAGATGTACGCGCAGTAGCACATGATGTCATGCGCCACCGCATAGGCCTGACTTATGAAGCCGAAGCAAATAATATTACCGCCGACGAAATCATCTCCGACATCCTTAACAAGGTTGAGGTACCCTAATAATAACTTGGAGATACCAGAATTTGGAGTGTAAATATACAAATAAATTGACCTAACTGTGGATGCTAACGAACTACTGAAGAAAGTAAGAAAAATTGAGATCAAGTCACGCGGATTATCTCAAAACATCTTTGCAGGCGAATACCACTCGGCATTCAAAGGACGAGGTATGACATTTTCTGAGGTCAGGGAATATCAGTTTGGCGATGATATTCGTGACATTGATTGGAACGTCACCGCCCGACATAATAAGCCCTTTATAAAAGTATATGAAGAAGAACGCGAACTCACCGTCATGTTGCTTGTCGACATGTCGGGAAGTCGGCTTTTTGGTGCAGTTGGGGTAGAAAAGAGAGAAATGATCGCAGAAATTGCAGCAACTCTCGCTTTTTCGGCAATTACAAATAATGACAAAATCGGTGTAATATTCTTCAGCGACAAGATAGAAAAGTTCATTCCTCCAAAGAAAGGTCGCAAACATATATTATTTATTATCAGAGAGCTCCTTGACTTTCAACCCGAAAGCCAGGGAACTGATATAGCTCTCGCGCTCCGATACATGACCGATGCTTTGAAAAAACGCTGCACATCGTTCCTAATCTCTGATTTTATAGAGAGCAAAGACTACAGTAAAGCACTAACTATTGCATCGGGAAAACACGACCTCTATGCTATCCAGGTATATGACAAGCGAGAGGCTCAGCTACCCGATGTAGGTTTAATGCGTGTATCTGACCTTGAGACGGGCAATGAGTGTTGGGTTGATACATCATCGTCTTCAACGCGAAAAGCTTATAACAAGTGGTGGTATGATCGACAGCAATCGATGAATATATTACTGAAACGCAGTCATGTAGATTTAGCTTCAGTAGCAACTGATGAGAACTATGTGATCGCACTCAAAACTTTGTTTCAAACGCGGGGATCCCGTTGATCACAGGCAATACCATCAAATATCAAGAATAAGATAACAACAGAGACAACAAGAGATGAAATCTATAAGATACATACTGTCAGCTATAATGATTGCTGCCGCCTCGTCAGGGATGTGTGCCAAGACATCGGTGGTAGCCAAGCTCGACTCGTCCTACATCACAATGGGTAATGTAACATGCCTTACCGTTGAGATTGTGGAACCCGATAACGCCAACTCCCAAGTTGGATTCTTGCCGGGGACAATGCCGAGCGAAGTTGAAATTGTAGGCGAAGCATCAAGTGACACTGTAGATCTCGGTAATGACATAAGACAAATAACACGTCGCATCATTTTGCAATCTTTCGATTCGGGTGCTTATACTCTTCCTCCGGTTTTTTGGGAAAATGCGGGCGATACAATGTCTTCCAATATGGTCACGTTAAAAGTTAATCCTGTAGACGTTAGTCATCTTGAGGATATACATCCTAATGCCGATGTCATGAAAATCAAATCAAAGTGGTATGATTTTCTCCCCGATTGGATCGTTGACTACTGGCAGTGGTTGCTGCTTACCTTAGTAATTGTGATTGGTGGTGTATGTGCCATTCTCATCTACACAAAACGCGTTAAGCTGCCATTCATACCTACCAAGAAACCCGAACCACCCTACGAGATGGCATGCCGACGCCTTAAAGTACTACGAGAACAACACTTCTGTGAAAAAGGTCAAGAACGAGAATACTATACCGAGCTCACAGATATTCTTCGCGAGTATATCGATAAGCGATTTGGTATCAATGCAATGGAGATGACATCTCGACAGATACTTGAACATTTGCGAGCCAATGAGACTACCCGCCCATCGGAGTCATTGATGAGACAAATTCTCGAAGTAGCCGACTTTGTCAAATTTGCAAAAATGCGTCCGATGCCCGAGGATAATGTCAAATCGTTCAACAGTGCTTCTAAATTCATTGAAGACACCAAACCACAACCTGAAGAAGATGATGATTCTCTCAAAGATGAAGCTGTTGAATCATCAAATTCTCATGAACAATAAAAGATAGGAGATTAAACAATGCAATTTGCCCATCCATTCATATTATGGTTTATCCCGGTAGTACTTATACCTATTATTGTATGGTATTTGCTGCAGCACCGCCACATGCACCCCGCGTTGCAAGTTTCAACTACATTGCCATTCGCAAAGTTGCGGCGTCCGTTCAAGCACTACATACGCCATGCAATGTTCGTGATGAGGCTATTGGCTATTGCACTACTTATAGCGGCGTTGGCACGACCTATTTCTCACGATTCATGGCGACAGTCAACTACCGAAGGCACCGACATCGTACTGGCTGTCGATATCTCAACCAGCATGCTTGCCCGGGATTTTGATCCAGATCGACTTGGAGCGGCCAAACAGGTTGCGACACAATTTGTGAATGCCCGCGAAAGCGACAATATGGGACTTGTAATTTTTGCAGGAGAAAGTCTCACAGGCGTGCCCATGACCACAGATCGCGCAACACTTACCAACTATATAGAGTCACTCAATTTCAATATGCTCGAAGATGGCACAGCTATTGGAGACGGACTTGCGACAGCCATAAACCGAATTAAAGATGGACAGGCCGAGAGCAAAAGTATAATACTTTTAACCGATGGCTCCAACAACACGGGAAACGTAGCACCTCTGACAGCGGCTGAAATTGCTCACCAATTAGGTATAAAAGTATACACAATCGGTATAGGAACAAACGGAAATGCACCGATGCCTACAGTTGACTACTTCGGACGTTTAACCTACTCGTCACAACCGGTAGTAATAGATGAAGCTACACTACAGGAAATTTCCCAAATGACCGGAGGACGATATTTCAGAGCTACTGACAACAAGGTATTGAAAGAGATATTCGATGAAATCGACTCATTGGAAAAAACTGTTATTGACGTGCGCAACTTCAGCCACACAGAAGACAGTCCTATAACATTCTGGCTTATAGGTATAGCACTTGGGTTGGCTACACTGGAGCTACTGCTTCGACACACAGCGCTACGTTCAATACCATAAAAATACACTTATCACCTACTAATAGTACGTAAATATAGACTATGAGTTTTGCATATCCACACTTATTATACCTGCTACTTTTAGTGCCGGCATTTTTCGGACTCTTTTACTGGGCTCGAATAAATCGCCGCAAAAGGTTGCGTCGCTACGGCAATCCCGAAGTTTTAAATAACTTGATGCCCGATGTATCTCCATATACTCCATGGATTAAGATTGGACTTGAATGCCTTGCCATGATTTTTTTGATCATAGCTATTGCTCGTCCGCGTTACGGCGAAAAGGAATCCCAAGAAACTACCAACGGCATTGAAGTAATGATTGCTTTGGATGTATCACGTTCAATGAATGCTTCATCAACCGATGACCCGGCAGGCATATCACGACTTAACAGGGCAAAATTTCTTTTAGGTAAAATGGTTGATGCACTCGACAATGACCGCGTTGGCTTAATAGTTTTTGCCGGTGAAAGTTATACTCAGTTACCTATCACTACCGACTTTGTATCGGCCAAAATGTATATCAACGACATCTCTACCGATATGGTATCAGCTCAAGGTACAGCTATTGGCAATGCCATCGGTAAAGCTATGAACTCTTTCTCGCCCGATGAAGATATTAACAGGGCAATCATAGTGATAACCGATGGAGAAAACCATGAAGGTGATGCCGTTGACATGGCTCTCCAGGCACATACAGCCGGTATTCAAGTCGATGTAATCGGAGTAGGATCAATTAAAGGAGCACCTATCCCGGTTAACGCCTCACGCGGCGAATATCTAAAAGACTATAACGGCCAACCTGTAACTACGGCACTTAACGAGGATATGGCTCGCGAAATAGCCAAAGCCGGTGGAGGCATATATATATCGGGAGGAAGCTCCAAAGCAGTAACTGAACTGACCGACCAGCTTGACCAACTACAGAAATCAGAACTTAAGAATGTACGATATAAACAGAGTGCAGAGCAATTTCCTCTCTTCGTTTTCATCGCGTTCATTTTATTGCTTATCGATATTTTTGTACTTAATCGTAAGATAGGCTGGTTAAAGAAATACACATTCTTTTCCAAGTAAGAAACTATGAAAAGATTTATTCCAAAAACACTGACTGCCACCTTGGCACTATCGCTTGCCTCCACAATTACTTCTTGTGGAGACAAAGCCAATGCCCAAGCGCCTGAATCAACACGCCACGAGCGTAATTTCATAAAAGAAGGCAACCGCAACTATGACCGTAAGGAATTTCAACAAGCTGAAATCTCTTACCGTAAAGCTCTTGCCGATAACGAGTCGAGCGATGTTGCACGCTACAATTTAGCATCGGCATTAGCCCATCAGGAAGGAGAACAGGCAAAAGCTTACTCCGACTCGATTTTTAATGATTTAGCCAAAAGTTCAAACTTAGATGCGGCACAGAAATCATTTTACAACCTCGGCAATAGAGCCTACAACAGTGAAGATTATCAAGGTAGCATTGAAAAATATAAAGATGCGCTCCGCCGTAATCCAGCCGATGATAATGCACGCGAGAACCTTCGGCTTGCACAGTTAAAACTTCAGGAACAACAGAATCAGGAACAGAACAAAGATCAACAGGACCAACAAGATCAACAGCAAGATCAGGACCAACAGCAACAAGATCAACAGAATCAACAAAACCAGGATAAGCAGGACGAGCAGAATCAAGATCCACAGCAAGACCAACAAGATCAGCAAGACCAACAACAAGGCAACAAGCGACCCGACCAGCAAGACCGAAAGGATAAAGATCAAAAACAGCATGGAGGGATGAGTCAAGCCAATGCTGAACAAATCTTGAAAGCTATGGAAAATGAAGAGAATGCTACTCGCCGTCGTGTCGAGGCACAGCAAAAGGCCGAACGCGAACGCGCTGCAAAACGCCGCACAACCGATAAGCCATGGTAATACGTAAATTCATCACATCATTTGTTTTACTATTAGCCTGCATCTTAATGCAGGCTCAAACTGTTACAGTCCAAGCACCACGACAGGTTATAGAAGGGTCCTTATTTCAAGTAGTATTCCAGCTTGATGATGCAAGAGCTGATGATATAAAAGTTGGTAAAATTGATGGTTGCACTGAGCTTAACGGCCCCGGAGTAACCACAAGCAGTAGCATAACAATCATCAACGGCAAACGCACTGAATCTTCAACTACAGGTTATGCCTATACCTATCGTGCTGTCAAAGCCGGTACATACACGATTCCCGCAGCCACTCTCGTGATTAACGGGAAACAAGTACAATCAAAGCCTACACAAATTACAGTTCTGCCTCCCGATACTAATCAAAGTTCATCTGGTAATCAATCACAATATGGTAACTCGGGCAGACCGACAAGCCCTACCGGTCAAACGCCTGATGCAAGCCAAACAATTTCATCGAACGATATTTTTGTCAAGATACTATTCAACAAAAACCATGTATATGAAGGTGAAGCTGTTGAATGTACACTTAAACTATATACCCGCTACAACAGCATAAGTGGCATTCAACCATTAAAGCTGCCTACGTTTGACGGCTTTTTGATAGAAGAGATAAATCAGACAGCCCAAAACAATGATATCGAGCATATCAATGGACAAAATTATCTAACAGCCGTATTAAAGAAATACATTCTATTTCCTCAAAAGTCGGGCAAACTCACAGTAACTTCGGGAGAGTACAACGTTGGGGTTACCACAATGCAACGTGTGTCTCACGGCTTTTGGGGAACAACCAATGTTCCGGTCGAACTGGTGGTCAAACTATCACCAATGACAGCGACTCTGAACATCACGCCACTACCCGATCCTAAGCCGGCCTCATTTACC
>CANOKG010000079.1 GCA_947566655.1 uncultured Muribaculaceae bacterium
GTATTATCTCATTCTTCGAAGCATCACAACACACCTCATTATCACTGATACAGAAGCCTACCATATTGACGCCCATATCGGTTGGCGACTTGTAGGGATTGGTTCCATATATTCCTTCAAAGAGGGCGTTTAACACCGGAAATATCTCAATATCGCGGTTATAGTTTATAGCTACTTTATTATAAGCCTCGAGATGGAACGGGTCGATCATATTGACATCATTAAGGTCGGCTGTAGCCGCCTCATAGGCAATGTTTACCGGATGCTTCAAAGGCAGGCTCCACACCGGGAACGTTTCAAACTTGGCATAACCGGCCTCAATTCCGCGTTTGTGCTCATTATATAATTGACTCAGACACACAGCCATTTTTCCGCTTCCGGGACCAGGCGCTGTGACAATGACAAGAGGACGTGATGTCTCTATATAATCATTATGACCAAAGCCTTCGTCAGAGGCTATAAGGTCGGCATTATTGGGATACCCGTCGATTGTATAATGGTAATAGACGGTGATGCCCAAACGTTCCAACTTGCGACGGAAAGCATCGGCACTGATTTGACCGTTATAATGGGTTACACATACCGAGCCGACAAGGAAACCACGTCCCATAAATTCTTTTCTAAGACGAAGCACATCCTCATCGTAGGTAATACCTAAATCGCCTCTTACCTTATTTTTCTCAATGTCGAGAGCGCTTATAACAATCACAATCTCCGCTTGATCACGAAGCTTGCTGAGCATTTTAAGCTTACTGTCGGGCTGGAAACCCGGGAGAACCCTACTGGCATGATAATCATCAAAAAGCTTGCCACCGAGCTCAAGATAGAGCTTATTACCAAACTGAGCAATACGTTCCTGTATATGCTCCGACTGTATCTTAAGATATTTATCGTTATCAAATCCTTGTTTCATAATGCACGCAAAGGTACAAAATTTTTAGAATAATTATCATAAAACAAATCTATCGAAAGTTTCCAGAAGTTATCAACATTCGATCGGATGCTATTGCACAGGATTTTTTTTTTTTGAAACTTTGCAACATTGAAATTTACCAATACCGATGGAAAAGAAAACTTACTCTTACAATGAAGCGTATGACGCTACGCTAAAATATTTTGACGGTGACGAACTTGCTGCCCGAGTGTGGGTAAGCAAATATGCACTTAAAGACTCGTTTGGCAACTACTATGAGTTGACCCCCGACGACATGCATCACCGCATCGCCTCCGAGATTGTTCGCATCGAAAACAAATATGCCAATCCGATGAGCCACGATGAGGTATTCAGCTACCTTAAGGATTTCAAATACATAGTACCACAAGGCAGCCCCATGTCGGGTATTGGAAACAACCTGCAGGTGGGTTCGCTGTCCAACTGTTTTGTCATCGGTCTTGACGGACACCCCGACTCCTATGGCGGAGTGATACGTATTGATGAAGAACAGGTCCAACTGATGAAACGCCGCGGTGGTGTTGGACACGATCTATCACACATACGTCCCAAGGGAATGCCTGTAAAAAATTCGGCTCTGACATCAACAGGACTCGTTCCATTCATGGAACGTTATTCCAACTCCACCCGTGAAGTCGCCCAGGACGGACGCCGTGGTGCACTGATGCTTACCGTAAGTATCAAACACCCCGATTCAGAAGCCTTTATTGATGCAAAAATGACCGAGGGCAAGATTACAGGAGCCAATGTATCGGTAAGAATTGACGATGACTTCATGAAAGCCGCAGCCGATGGCACACCCTATATTCAGCAATACCCTGTAAACAGCGCTAATCCTACAGTAACAAAAGAGGTTGACGCCAAAGCTATCTGGGAAAAAATTATCCATAATGCCTGGAAATCGGCCGAACCGGGTGTATTGTTCTGGGATACCATTACCCGTGAAGCATTGCCCGACTGCTATGCCGACTTAGGTTTTGAGACCATTTCCACCAATCCTTGCGGCGAAATCCCATTGTGTCCCTACGACAGTTGCCGACTGTTGGCAATAAATTTATATTCTTATGTAATCGATCCCTTCACACCCAATGCACGATTTGACTACGAGCTCCTTGCCAAACACACCCGCAAGGCGCAACGTATCATGGATGACATCATCGACCTGGAGATGGAGAAGATCGACACTATCCTCGCGAAGATTGACAGCGATCCTGAGACCGACGAGGTAAAAAGCACCGAACGTAATCTCTGGAACAAAATAAGAACCAAAACGCTCAAAGGACGCCGCACCGGTGTTGGCACTACAGCCGAAGGTGATATGCTCGCTGCCATGGGATTGAAATACGGAACACCTGAAGCTACAGCTTTCTCGGCCGATGTTCATCGTCGTATAGCTCTGGCCGCCTACCGCTCATCGGTAGAAATGGCATCGGAGCGTGGTTCATTTGAGATCTATGATAGTGAACGTGAGAAAAACAATCCTTACATTCTTCGTCTAAAAGAACAGGATCAGGAACTTTATGAGTTGATGTGCAAACATGGCCGACGCAATATCGCGTGCCTTACCATAGCTCCTACAGGAACCACCAGCTTGATGACACGCACTACGTCGGGCATAGAGCCTGTATTCCTGCCTGTTTACAAACGCCGTCGCAAGGTCAACCCCAATGACACTGACGTGCGCGTGGACTTTGTTGATGAGAATGGCGATGCTTTTGAAGAGTATATCGTATATCACCCAAAGTTTGTCGACTGGATGAAGATAAACAATATAGAAGTCAAAGACAATTACACAGAAGACGAGATAAAAGAATTGGTAGCACGCTCTCCCTATGCCGGAGCCACCAGCAATGATATTGACTGGCTCGAAAAAGTCAAAATGCAGGGCGCGGTACAAAAGTGGGTCGACCACTCAATCTCGGTAACAATCAATCTACCCAATGATGTCAGCGAAGAATTGGTAAACCGCCTTTACATGGAAGCGTGGAAATGTGGTTGCAAAGGTTGCACCGTATATCGTGACGGATCACGATCGGGAGTATTGGTATCGATTGATAAGAAGAAAGATGCGAACAAGAGCGAAAACAGCACATCACGTCACGCCAACTACAGCAAGCGCCCCATTGAACTTGAAGCCGATGTCGTAAGATTCCAAAACAACAAGGAGAAATGGATCGCATTTGTAGGACTGCTTGACGGTGCTCCCTACGAAATATTCACCGGCTTGTCGGATGATGAGGACGGCTTGTTCCTACCCAAATCAGTAACCCACGGCAAGATTATCAAGGCTGTTGATGCCCACGGCAACAAACGCTATGACTTCCAGTTTATCAACAAACGTGGTCACAAGACCACTATCGAAGGCCTCAGCGACAAATTCAATCCCGAATATTGGAACTATGCCAAACTCATCTCGGGCGTATTACGTTACGACATGCCTATCGATCAAGTACTCAAACTTGTTGGAGGACTCGAACTTGACAGCCAGTCGATCAACACATGGAAAATGGGAGTGGAGAGAGCTTTGAAAAAGTATCTTCCAAATGGCACCAAAGCCTCAGGGCAGAAGTGTCCTAACTGTGGGCAAGAGACACTAATCTATCAGGAAGGGTGCCTGATATGCACCTCGTGCGGCACCTCAAAGTGTGGTTGATAATATCTATGAAGAAAATATCTTTTACCATTATATATATAGCCAACAGCAACGAGCTGTTGGCTATACAACTTTTAAATCACCCCCTTGGAAATATTTCCATGACCCGACGTGGTGATTGCTGCTGGTGGGCCGAAATAGAAATTGATGAATCAATCGACTGCCTGCAATATCGCTACTGCGTAATCAGTGGGGAACAAACCGTAAGAGAAGAATGGGGAGGGCCCCACTCTCTGACTTTCGAGCCGGGTTCATACACAATCGATATCCACGACCATTGGCAGGAGATTCCCGCTAACCGTCCATTATATACCCAAGCATTTACCGAAAGTATAAATCGCCGCACAACATCGACCGACCGTACACCTCTGGTAAGTCCAGCCCGATTGCTTCTCGGTATTGAAGTGCCGGTAGTATCGCCCGACGAGACAGTACTTCTGGCCGGTTCATGTGACTATTTAGGCAACTGGGATACACAACTCTCACCCGAAATGAATGGAAACGAGTTTCCCAACTGGCTTATAAGTCTTGACTTCGACCGGCTCCCCGACACCATTGAATTCAAGGCTGTTGTAGTAAAAAAAGATAGCCGTAAGGTAGTTAGATGGGAAGAAGGCGAAAACCGTCGATTAAACCTAAAAGACTTCGACAGGCACTCAGCTGTTTCTGTTACAGGATACAGATTTAACGGTGGTCAGACAGAATGGAGAGGAGCAGGAGTCGCCATACCGGTATTTTCGCTGAGAAGTGACAACGACTTTGGCATAGGAGATTTTCTCGATTTGAAATTACTTATCGACTGGGCATCAAATACTCATCAACAGTTTGTACAGATACTTCCTATCAACGACACTACGATGACAGGGACATGGAGTGACTCATATCCCTACAATGCCACATCGACTTTTGCTCTACACCCCATTTATCTACGCCCCGATGAAATAGGAGAGCTCACCGATCATGAACGCATGAAGTACTTTCGTGCCTGTGTCAAAGAGCTCAATGCCGAACGCGCCATCGACTACGAAAAAGCTTTCGGTTTAAAGATGCAATATCTGCGAGAGTTGTTTGAACAGCAAGGCTTCAGCGACATTGCAAGTATCAGGTTCAAGGAATTCATGGATAGGAACAGCGGGTGGATAAAGCCCTATGCTGCATTTTGTGTCCTACGCGACACTTACCACACAGCCGATTTTAACCAATGGAATGATTACAGTCGGTATTCAGCTGCCATTGTAGAGAAAGTCGAAAGAGAACACCCCGACGATATGAACTTTGTTTACTTTTTACAGTTTCATCTCGACAGGCAATTACACGAAGTTCAAGAATATGCCCACCAACACCGTGTTGCAATCAAAGGAGATATTCCAATAGGCATTTCCCGAACGAGTGTTGATGCATGGCAACACCCGGAGCTATTCAATCTCGACTGCCAGGCCGGTGCCCCACCCGATGATTTCTCGGTGTCAGGACAAAACTGGGGCTTTCCCACCTATAACTGGGACGTAATGAGCCGTGATGGCTACGCTTGGTGGAAAGCCCGTTTCATGAAAATGGCCGAATACTTCGATGCCTATCGCATTGACCATGTGCTGGGATTCTTCCGTATATGGCAAATTCCAATCAATGCCGTGCACGGACTTCTCGGCCACTTTGCTCCGGCACTGCCACTGTCGCCCGCCGAGATGCAGGCTAAATATGGCTTCAATTTCGACTCTGAACTATTTACCCATCCATACATCACCGATGAATTGGTAGATAAATTGGGTGGCCGGTATGCCAGTGATATAAAAGAACTTTACCTACATGCCGATAGCTCGGGCATTTACAACCTGCTCCCCGAAGTAGATACACAGAAGAAAGTACAGGAAGCTGCATCGCGCTTGGCCAACAGAGAGATGGCCCAACAAATTGAAACCGCACTGATGTCAATGATCGATGAAGTCCTATTCATCGAAGACCAAATAAAAAAAGGATATTACCATCCACGCATCTCAGGCAACAAGACCGCACTGTATAAATCATTGGAACCGGCACAACAGCAAAGCTTCGACCGGCTTTATGAAGACTTTTTCTACCACCGTCACAATGAGTTTTGGAAAGAGACTGCACTAAGCAAGCTACCACCGCTTATTGAAGCGACTGGGATGCTTACATGTGCCGAAGACTTAGGCATGATACCCGGCTGCGTTCCCGATGTACTTAACACCCTGAAGATTATCGCTCTTGATATCCAGCGAATGCCCAAACAATTTGGTGTAAAATTCGGCGACCCGCTATCCTATCCCTACATGACAGTGTGCACCACTTCAACCCACGACATGAGCGGAATCAGAGAATGGTGGGAAGAGGACAGACAACTTACCGTTGATTTCTATCACAACGAGTTGCGTTACACCAATCAGGCTCCATGGTTTGCCAATCCACAAATATGTGAGGATATTGTCAACATACATCTTAAGTCAACTGCTATACTGACAATACTCCCCATGCAAGACTGGCTATCGATCAATGGCCGAGTGAGGCGTGACAATCCGCTTGAAGAACGAATCAACATACCAGCCAATTCCCGTCACTATTGGCGTTACCGCATGCACCTTACGCTGGAACAACTGCTGCAAGAAGAAGGGTTAAATAGCCGAATAAGCACACTTATTGAACTATCAGGGCGCATGCACACGACAACACATCGGCACGAAGCATTGTGAATCCAATTAAAATATATATAAAAAGTTGGCGACAACCCCAAATATCTTGCTAATTCATTTTCAGTCACCAACCTTTTATTGTAACTTTGCAAAAATATTGAACCCTTACTGCTTCCAACATTAAAATTGGCTACAGAATAGGTTCAGGAACCACTAACAAAAAAACAACTAACCATACACAAAGACTACAATCATGTCACAAGAGGTAAAGAAGATCAAGACAGCTTTAGTATCAGTGTTTCACAAAGATGGACTCGACGAGATACTCGCCATGCTCCATGCCGATGGTGTTAAATTCTTATCGACAGGAGGCACCCGCTCTTTTATCGAAAGCTTAGGCTATGAATGTGATGCTGTCGAGGACTTGACCGGCTATCCCTCAATTTTAGGCGGTCGTGTTAAAACACTTCATCCTAAAGTGTTTGGTGGTATACTTAACCGTCGCGACAATGATGGCGATAAAGTACAGATAGCAGAATATGAGATCCCCGAAATCGATCTTGTGATTGTAGATCTTTACCCATTTGTCGACACCGTTAAGTCGGGAGCCGACAATGCTGCCATAATTGAGAAAATCGATATAGGCGGAATCTCGTTGATTCGTGCCGCCGCAAAAAACTATAATGATGTTATAATCGTAGCTTCAAAAGATCAATATGGCATACTTGCCGCCATGTTGCGCGAACATGGCGCCTCATCCACTCTGGCTGAACGTCGTCTTTTGGCTCGTGAAGCGTTTGCGGTTTCATCGGGCTATGATAGCGCGATATTCAATTACTTCGACAGCGAAGAGGGTCCTACCTACATGCGTGTAGCACTTGATGGCGAAAAGAAAATGCGCTATGGAGAGAATCCCCACCAACGCGGATACTTCTTCGGAGACTTCGAGGCAATGTTCAACCAACTGCATGGCAAAGAGATCTCCTACAACAACCTCCTTGACATTGACGCAGCAGTAAATTTGATTGCCGAATTTGACAACGAGCCCGCCATCGCCATTCTGAAACACAACAATGCGTGTGGACTTGCCCAACGCACAACCGTAAAACAGGCATGGGTTGATGCGCTGGCCGGAGATCCGGTATCGGCCTTTGGCGGTGTAATTATATCAAACACCTCTATTGATGCCGAGACCGCTGAGGAGATGAACAAAATATTCTTTGAGGTCGTAATCGCTCCCGCCTACAGCGATGATGCCCTCGCTATTCTTCAACAAAAGAAGAACCGCATAATCTTGATTCAAAAGCAAGCTCTCGACACCACCCGCCAATTCCGCTCAGTGCTGAACGGAGCATTGATGCAGGATCGAGACACAAAGATGGTTACCCCGGCAGAGCTCGAGGTAGTAACAAAGCGCGTTCCTACCGAGTCACAGATCGCTGACATGATTTTTGCCAACAAAATCGTTAAACAAAGCAAGAGCAACGCAATAGTTTTGGCACGAGACGGCCAACTGTTAGCAAGCGGTGTGGGACAAACCTCGCGTGTAGACGCACTTCGCCAAGCCATAGCCAAAGCTAAGTCATTTGGGTTCGACCTTAAAGGAGCTGCCATGGCATCAGACGCATTCTTCCCATTTGCCGATTGTGTCGAGATAGCTCATGAAGCCGGCATTGAAGCTGTAATTCACCCCGGAGGATCGATACGCGACAATGACTCAATCGAGTATTGTGATGCCCATGACATGACAATGGTTAAAACAGGCTTCCGCCACTTCAAACATTAAAAATCATTACTTGGACAAGAGTTCAATTGCAATTGAACTCTTGCCCACTTTAACTTTAATCAATATAGAATAAATGAGATTATTTTCTCTCACAAAAGAGATCGCAATAGACCTTGGCACCGCCAATACTATCATTATCCACAACGATAAGATAGTGATCAACGAGCCATCGATTGTAGCTCTTGATAAACGCACTGACAAACTCATAGCCGTTGGAAAAGAGGCACAGCAAATGGAGGGCCGTTGCCCTGAAGGCATCAGAACCGTTCGTCCGCTTCGCAAAGGCGTAATAGCCGACTTCAACGCAGCCGAGCTTATGATACGCGGTCTTATCAAGAAAGCGAGCAACAAAAGCAATTGGTTCTCACCATCACTGAGAATGGTTGTGGGCATACCATCGGGATCGACCGAGGTAGAGATTCGTGCAGTGCGCGACTCATCGGAGCATGCCAATGGCCGTGACGTATACATGCTTTACGAGCCGATGGCCGCTGCGCTTGGCATAGGGCTAGATGTAGAGGCAGCCGAGGGTAACATGATTGTAGACATCGGTGGTGGAACTACCGAAATTGCAGTCATCTCCTTAGGAGGAATCGTCAGCAACAAGAGCATCCAGATTGCAGGAGATGATTTGACCGAAGATATACAAGGGCACATGAGACGCGCCCATAACGTGCGCATAGGCCTTCCCACTGCCGAGCAGATCAAGATAAAAGTAGGTTCAGCCCTAACCGAATTAGAGAATCCGCCAGAGGACTTTGTTGTACATGGGCCCAACCAGATTACCGCACTTCCCATGGAAATCCCTGTAACCTACCAGGAGATTTCCCACTGCATTGAAAAATCGATTTCAAAAATCGAAGCTGCCGTGTTGAGCGCACTCGAGGAGACTCCACCCGAACTGTATGCCGATATTGTACACAACGGCATCTGGCTGGCAGGAGGAGGCGCTATGCTCAGAGGACTTGACAAGCGATTGACCGACAAGATTGGAATTCAATTCCACATTGCCGAAGACCCATTGCTATCGGTAGCCCGCGGTACAGGCGTTGCATTGAAACATATCAACTCGTTCTCGTTCCTTATTCGATAACGTTCAGTTCAAAAGAGTGTGCAAAGTCATCTGAACTTTAAATCAAGTGACTTCCATGTGTGTCGAGCATTGCACTCTCATTGATCGTGTTTTAAACCATAGAATCGACCGGTGCAAAACCTGTTAAATTTTCTACTGAAGTTTAGATCGTGGATAATGTTCATTATCTACATTGTACTTTCGTGTGCACTTTTGTTCAGTGGCAATCCCTATCAACGACACGTGTACATGACTTCGGCTTCCACCGTGTCGGCAACAGTCTACGATATATCTCATTCAATTACAGGCTACTTCCACCTGCGATCAATCAACGACGACCTTCAACGGCGCAATGCTGAACTGGAAAGTGAGGTAATCGCTCTGCGTAGTCGGGCCAATAATCTGGAACTGGAATTAAAAGGAGACTCTATGCAGATAGTGGAACCTCTGAAAGAATTTGATTATATATTGGCTCCGGTGATTAACAACAGCATCACCCACCCCCACAACTATATAACCATAGCTAAAGGGCAAATTGACGGAGTAGAGCCAGAGATGGGTGTTGTAGACCAAAATGGTGTAGTAGGCGTTGTAAATGTAATCAGTGAACGATATGCGCGTATAATTTCACTGCTCAACCCCGACTTTCGCCTATCATGCAAACTAAAAAACAACGATGTGATAGGCTCGCTGGTGTGGGACGGCAAAAGTCCTCGCGAGGCACTTCTCGAAGAGTTACCCAAGCACACTGTCTATGAACCGGGCGACACAATAATTACAAGTGGCTACTCGGCAGTATTTCCCGAAGGTATACCTGTAGGGATTGTGATTGGCAATGAACATACCCACGATGACAACTTCTTTACCC
>CANOKG010000080.1 GCA_947566655.1 uncultured Muribaculaceae bacterium
GCGAATGCTGTTGGCCTATCATATTCCTAATGGAGGTGTACCATATCGTTCGGGTAATATTGAGCCAATAGGCTATTCGTTAATAACCAACGATAAGCTTCGTCGGGGTAATATAAGTGATGTTGAGAACTGGGACCGCGACCCTGTGTATATGATCAGCGCCTGGATGTCGCAGGATTATTTAAACATAAGGGCACGTTTGCCCTACGATACCAAAGAGCGACTGTTGGCAGTAATGGTCGATGAGTCATCACTTGATAACGAGTATCCCGATTGTTATCTTATACATAGGCTCGAAGAGCCGGTCAATACGTTTGAACGTAACTATTATACCTCCTTTGACATGTCGGCTCTGCGAAAACTACCCGCCTGCAAAGGATTTAATTTGATACTTAACAATAGTAATCTCCAGCGGGATACCTATAAATTTGAACTTGATTAAAAATTAAATTATATATACATTAAAATTGTAACAACATGGAAAATAACAACAAAAAACAGGAACTCAAAATAGAACTTACTCCCGAGGTAGCCAATGGTCATTATTCCAATTTAGCTGTGATTTCACACACGCCGGGTGAGTTTTTTATTGATTTTATAACAGTAGCTCCCAATATGCCTCAGGCTAAAGTGCAGAGCCGTATCATTATGAACCCCGAAAATGCAAAGAATCTGCTCTTCGCACTCCGCGACAATCTGCAGCGCTACGAGAAGACATTCGGTGATATAGAGCGTAAGACACCAAAGACTCCGGCCGGCAACGGAGGTGAAATTCCAAATCCATTCATGGCTTAACCTGTTATCTATATGATCAAGGATAATAATCTCGTTATATACAATTCACTTACACGTCTTAAGGAACGGTTTAAACCGCTTCATCCTGAGCGTGTGGGTATGTATGTGTGTGGCCCTACAGTCTATGGTGACGGTCACTTGGGACACGCAAGGCCTGCGATCACTTTTGATATTGTGTACCGTTACCTCAGTCATTTGGGTTATAAGGTGCGTTATGTTCGTAATATTACCGATGTTGGTCACTTGGAACATGATGCCGATGATGGAGAGGACAAGATTGCCAAGAAAGCGCGTCTTGAGCAGCTGGAGCCTATGGAAGTGGTCCAGTACTATTTGAACCGTTATCATGATGCAATGGATAAGCTTGGGGTGCTTCCTCCTTCAATCGAACCACATGCATCGGGACACATCATCGAGCAGATCGAGTATATCAAGAAGATATTCGATGCCGGTTATGCCTATGAGAGCAATGGCTCGGTATACTTTGATGTGCCTAAGTATAACGCCGATCATCACTATGGTAAACTTTCGGGTCGCAATATCGATGAATTGCTGAGCGAAACGCGTCAGCTCGACGGTCAAAATGAAAAGCACAATCAGGCCGATTTCGCTTTATGGAAGAAAGCTGCTCCCGAGCATATAATGCACTGGCCTTCACCATGGAGCGAGGGTTTTCCGGGCTGGCATCTTGAGTGCTCGACCATGAGCGAAAAGTATCTGGGCGAACAGTTTGATATACATGGAGGTGGTATGGACCTGAAATTCCCGCATCACGAGTGTGAGATCGCGCAGTCGGTAGCCCATAACGGGCACGACTCGGTTCATTACTGGATGCATAACAACATGATAACCATCAATGGCCAAAAAATGGGTAAGTCTCTCGGAAATTTCATCACGCTCGATGAATTTTTCACCGGCAATCACAAACTGCTCGAGCAGGCCTATTCACCTATGACCATTCGTTTCTTTATTCTTCAGGCACAGTACCGCAGCACCGTTGACTTCTCCAACGATGCACTGAAGGGTGCAGAACGTGCAATGAAACGAATGCTTGATGGCTATCATCGCTTACTGGAGTTGAAACCACAGACCGAGTCAACTATTGCAGCCGAGGTAGCACCGTTGAGGCAGCTGTGTTATGAAGCTCTTGACGATGACTTTAACACTCCCATTGTTATAGCCAATCTTTTTGAAGCTTGTCGACTCATCAATCAAGTCAACGACCATAACGCTACTGCTACGCAAGATGATATTGACAACTTGAAAGGCCTGTTTGATACATTCTTCTTCGGGATACTTGGAATGCGCGATGAAGCCGCTTCGTTGGTTGATGGTGGTGCCGATGCCTTGAAGCCCTATAAGGATGCGGTCGACCTGTTGCTGGAGATGAGACGGGAAGCTAAAGCCAACAAGGATTGGGCAACGAGCGATCTTATTCGTGACCTTTTGTCATCAATTGTATTTAATGTCAAGGTTACCAAATACGGTTTCGTTGGGTCATTGAAATAACCGACTATGAAATTAGGATTTATTTGGCGACAATTGCCGCCGGTGACGAAGAATTTGATTATTATCAATGCACTACTGTGGGCAGCGATAAATTTGCTCGGTAATCGCTTCGGTGATATGATCGTGCAATATGGGGCTTTGCATTATTTCGCGGCGAACAATTTCCTCCCATCCCAGCTGTTTACCTACATGTTCCTGCACGAAGGGTTTACCCATTTGTTCTTCAACATGTTTGCGTTGTTCATGTTTGGCGGGGTCATTGAACGTACCCTTGGCAGCGGGCGTTTCCTGTTCTACTATGTTTCGTGTGGGTTGGGCGCAGCGTTGATTCAGGAAGGTGTTTTCGCCATGATGATCAATCACTACGAGACGCTGTTGGCCAGTCCGATGGCAATGCAGGAAATTATTGAAAACGGAGCGGTACATCTAAGTCAACATTTGGTATACACGATGCCCGAAATGGCAAAGATACAGATGCTGATCAATGTCCCGACGTTGGGTGCCTCGGGTGCTGTGTATGGCATACTGCTGGCCTTTGGCTTCCTGTATCCACGTCAGCCTATTTACTTGATGTTTATTCCGGTACCTATCCAGGCCCGCTGGGTTGTATTAGGCTATGGTGCGATAGAATTGTTGCAGGCTATCAATAACAATCCCTCCGACAATGTCGCCCACTTGGCCCATCTCGGAGGTATGATTTTCGGCTTGCTGATACTTTTTTATTGGCGTAGAAAAAATCGGGGTTATCATCAGTATTAGTGCAATTCATTTTCAAGATATTGAGACCTATCAGTGACATATTAAGATCAATGACTATGACCGGGATGTTGATTTTGATCAACATCTTGGTCTTGGTTGTTGTGACAGTTGTCAATGCAGTAGCTCCGTTCAATATAGCCCAGGCACTTTTGGGATTGCCGGCGGGGTGGGGTGTAATACTGCGGCCATGGACTCTGATTACTTATATGTTCACCCAAACCGATGTATTACAGGCCGTTTTCAATATGTTGTGGTTCTATTGGTTTGGAACGATGCTTGAACATATAAGTTCACGCCGTAGATTGCTTACTGTCTATATCCTCTCAGGTATAGGCGGAGGAATGCTTTTTATGCTGGCAAGTGCTCAGGGGCAAGGCCTTGAAGGAGCTTCATCGGCGGTGATGGGGGTAGTCGCTTTGGTAGCCTGTTCAATACCCAATCACCGTATCAATCTCTTTTTGCTCGGTGAAGTGAAGGTGAAATGGATTGGGTTGGTTACAATACTGATATTCTCATTTGGTGGTGGCAGTGTAGCGACAAATATGGCACATGCAGGAGGTGTGATTGTCGGCTTGTTGATTGCCGCTTATTCCTATCTTCGCCGCCCACGCTATAAATCGGTGTATGGACGTGGTATTTCAACGTCCCAGGCACGGGAAGAGCTCGACATGTTGCTCGACAAGGTAAAGCGATCGGGCTACAACTCATTGACTGCCAACGAACGTCGCCGTTTGATTGAATTAAGTCACCGAATTTAGCTGAGTTCAGACTATGATTATGAAAAAGATAGTGAAGTTATTGTGGTTGATAATTAATCTATGTGGTTCGATAGCTTTGATGATTTCGGGCTATGGTGGACATATCAATCCCAATGATTGGCCTATAGGAGGCATAGCGTTAATGATCTTCCCCGCTTTGCTCGGAGGTGTTTTACTGCTTCTGGTGCTAAATTTGTTAGTGTGGCGTCGGCTGGCATTCTTGTCGGCCTTGACAATATTGATGTGTGCTCCGGCTATTTGGAATGTGTGTCCTATGAATGTTGGCACTCCGAGTCAACCGGCCAATTCCCGGCTTATAAAGGTTATGAGTTATAATGTGTTTAATTTCGATAATTATTATAGTGGAAGATTAGACTCATCTGAACTTAACCCTACATTGTCGACCATTATATCGAGTGGAGCAGACATTGTGTGTCTGCAGGAATCGCGTCAAGTCGGGCAGACAATAGGCTGGGCACCACAGTCTCAGTGTGATTCGGTCAACATGTATTATCCTTACCGGGTAATGTCGGGGTCGTTGGCTATTTGGTCTAAGTTCCCCGTTGATACAGTCACTATGCCGGCATCGGGTGAGCCTACAGCATCATATCAGTGTGGTCGCGTCAATGTCAATGGTACTACGCTCACTGTTTATAATCTCCATCTTCAATCGATAGGGCTAAGTCCCGAGGATAAAACGCTATATAAAGACTTGACCAGAAAACCTACAACGCATCGTATAGAGGATGGTCGGGGACTTGTTTCCAAACTTTCACATGCCATGAGGCAACGGGCCAATCAGGCTGCGCAGGTCCGTTCGGCGATGGATTCGATTGGTGGTGACAATGTAATTGTGGCCGGCGATTTTAACGATATAGAAGGTTGCTATGCTCAGAGACTTATTGAGAACCGTAGGTTGCATAGCCTTTATACATCGGTTGGTTTCGGACCGGTTGTAACCTATTATGCCAACCGATTCTACTTCAATATCGACCACCTATTATATGGTGGAAATCTCAAAGCCATGAGCTATAGGCGTGTTGCCGTGAAATCGAGCGACCACTATGCCATAGAGGGAGTTCTTGCAATTAAAAATTCCCAAGATTAGTCAATAAGTTAAGCATTTATAAACAACCTCTAAATCTATATCATGATAGTTGAGTTACCTAAAATTTTTGATCCGCGAGGTAATTTGTCGTTCATACAGAACGGACCTTTAACGGGCTTTGATATTCAACGTTGCTACTGGATATATGATGTTCCGGGAGGCGAGGTGAGACATGGTCATGCCTTTAAAACACAAACAGAGCTTATTGTGGCTTTGGCAGGTAGCTTTGATGTGGTTCTTGACGATGGTAACTGCCCTGTGCGCCATCACCTCTCGCGTTCCTACTATGGTCTTAGGGTGCCACCGATGACCTGGCGTTCGATCGATAATTTCTCTACATGTTCGGTGGCGATGGTTCTTTCATCGACGGTTTATGATAAGAACGATTATATCGAGGATTATGACGAGTTCAAGGCGCTTGTAAAGACTGCGCCGCGTCCGATTCCTGTAGTGAGTCCATCGGTTCACGACCCAAGCCGCTATGATGGCAGCAGTCACCGGGTATCGAACCTCGACAACTGCGGTATAATCGATCTTCCACGTCACCGTCATCCCAATGGATCGCTCAGCGTGGTGGAAAATGTAGCTGGTACGCCGTTTGATATAAAACGAGTGTTCTATCTTTATGATGTTCCCGGAGATTCGGAACGTGGCGGACATTCCCACCATGTGGCCCGTGAACTTATAATAGCGGTGAGTGGAAGTTTTGATGTTACACTCGACGATGGTAAATGTCGTAGGGTTTACTCACTGAATCGTCCATATAAAGCCCTTTATGTAGAGGCCGGTGTGTGGCGTTCTCTCGATAATTTTTCATCGGGTTCTGTTTCATTGGTCCTTACATCAGAGCCATTTGATGAGGCTGACTATGTTCGTGACTATGACCGATTCAAACAATTAACAAGCTGTAAACAATGAATACCGTGATACCGTTTCTCGATCTGAAAAAGCTGAATGAACCCTACCGGGCTGATATAGTTGAAGCTGTTAACAGGGTGGTTTCATCGGGATGGTATATAGGTGGTCCGGAGGTGGAGGCTTTTGAACATGATCTGGCTACCTATCAGGAGTCTCAATATGTAGTAGGTGTGAGTAACGGACTTGACGCACTCCGACTCATTCTTGAGGGTTACAAGCAATTGGGACGACTCAAGGAAGGTGACGAAATTATAGTTCCTGCCAATACCTATATCGCTACTATATTGGCGATATCCCAAGCGCGGCTGAAGCCGGTGCTTGTTGAACCATCGGCCGATACATTGAATCTCGATACGTCTCTTGTCGAGCGGGCTGTGACAGAGAAAACCCGCGGTATCATGATTGTCCATCTATATGGGCGTGTATGTTGGGACGAGACTTTGGCCGATGTGGCAAAACGGCATAACCTGCTTGTGATGGAAGATAATGCTCAGGGAATCGGTGCCCGTGCTACAACTGCCGGTTTCTCAGGCAGCTGTCTTGCGGGGTCGTTAGGACATGCCGCGGCATTTAGTTTTTATCCAACCAAGAACCTTGGAGCTATGGGCGATGCCGGTGCTGTAGTTTCCGACGATGAGGAATTGGCAAAAGCCGTAAGAGCTATTGCAAATTATGGCAGCGACCGTCGTTATCACAACATTTACAAAGGGCTCAATTGCCGAATGGATCCTTTGCAGGCGGCAGTTCTAAGAGTGAAACTTGCCCGATTGGATTCTGATAACCGGCAACGCCGTCTGATAGTGGAACAATATGCATCGATGGTTGATAATGAGCGGCTTCGGTTTTATGTTGCCTGTCCTGACTATACATCCAACTATCACCAGTTTATTGTGAGAACAGCATACCGCGATTTGTTAAAACAGCATTTGTTGAGCGCGGGTATATCTACCGATATCCATTATGCTGTACCGCCCCATCTCCAGCCATGCTACACAGAGGAATTGGGCAATAGTTACCCGGTAACAGAGCAGCTTGCCAAAGAAATCCTAAGCTTGCCGATTGCCCCCTATCTAACGTCATCAGAAGTAGCTACCATAGCCGAAGCCCTTAACTCCTGGCGTTAGCACTTCTCTTAAATAAAATAAAAATCTACCCTGCCTTGGTTGTATCGTTGTCCAGACAGGGTAGATTTTGTATTCTGTGCTGTTAGAGCGTTTATAGGTGTTTTATTAGATTGTCGCTACGAGTTGGGCAATGTCTTCGGCTATCTTGTCGATAGATTGTGATCCATTGATCGTGCGGTAGCTTCCACGTTCCTGATAGAACTTTTTCAGAGGTTGGGTTTGATTATGATAAACGTCAAGGCGTTCCTTGATAGTGTCAATATTGTCATCGGCACGGCCTGAGTCTTGTCCACGTTTAATAAGGCGCTCTACCAATTCCTCGTCGGGAACTTCAAGACCAATAACCGCATCAACCTTATTGCCACGTTTTACAAGAAGTTTTTCCAGCTCCTCGGCTTGATTTACAGTGCGTGGAAAGCCGTCAAAAATTATGCTGCGGTCTTTAACTTCAGGGGAATCGAGCAATACGTCTATGATCGAGAGCATCAGTTCGTCGGGTATGAGATGGCCCTGTGATATATATTTTTCGGCTATTATGCCAAGTTCTGTTTTGCGGGCGATATGATCGCGAAGCAGCTCTCCGGTTGAAATGTGGTAGAATCCGAAACGGTCTATCAGGCGCTCACTCTGTGTGCCTTTACCACATCCAGGTGCGCCAAAAATTACGAGATTCATATACTATTACTATAGAAATTGTAGATTTGGAAAATAAATGTCAATCAATTGACTCTTTTAAAACATAGATATCGGGTAAATTTCGAGCCATGCCGTCAAGGTCAAGGCCATAGCCTATGATAAACTTGGTAGGGATTTCGAAGCCCACATAGTCGGGTGCAACATTACATTGAACGGCCTGAGGTTTGAATAGAAGCGATGCCACTTTAATGTCGGCGGGTTCCTGTTTCTTCAAGTCCTCGATAAGGCGTTTGATGGTATTGCCGGTATCTATGATATCTTCTATGATAATTACGCGGCGGTCTTTGAGGTTCTCGCTTAGTCCCATTACTTCCTTTACCACTCCGGTAGTACCCGTCCCTTCGTAGCTTTTAAGACGTATGAAAGTGATTTCAGCGTCCATGTCAACAGCACGGAAAAGGTCACTGGCAAAGGGGAACGCACCATTTAAAACACATATAAACAAAGGAATACTGCCTTGGGGACAATCGCGTTTAATCTCTGTCGCAATTTGGTTAACGCGGGCGGCAATCCTCTCGCGGTCAATGTATGGAACAAACGTTAGTCCGTTGTATGTTACTTGTTTCATGAATCTTGAAGAGTTTTGCACGCAAAATTAATGAAAAAAATTGTTATCACCCAAAAAATATATGAGTTCTACACCCGCAGATTTTTTTATAGTAGTTGAGGCTTACAGTGAATAAACAATCTTACTGAAAAATATTGCATATACAGTATATAATAAAAGAGATTCTATGATAATTAAATTTTTTATAGGCACTGCCTTTTTTAAGATTAAGTGATTTATGAGACAAAATAGGATAATGCAGGTTAAAGCTACCCAATAATAATATAATATAGCAAATGGAAGTAATGAAATTTCTATGAGATATGAAAAATAATAGACCATCATAGCATAAATTGAGAACAAGTAAATGTATATGAATAACGATTTTAATATGTCTAAAAAATTATTAGCCATGATGTTATTATTTAATTATGGTTGTATTGATTGCTAAAGAACTGATATGGTCATATCGAGCCCAAAGAAAACTATCATTTATGAAGAGTACATAAAGAGATATAATTAAAAGGATTTCGATTATAAATATTATTTTATAGGTATTATATTACGGATAATTATATGATTTATGAGCAAATAAATAATATAAAATATATGTGATTTTATAATTATTATAAATGTTCCCATAGGTTTAGTAGCCACCCTAATATAGTGGGAAAAATAGAAAATTATACTAAAAATACAGGTATAAATAAGTATACGAAATAATTACTTTTACTCGATTATTCATGATATTTGAACTATTATTTATGAATATATTTACCTCCTGGATTCCATTTTATTATTGATTGGAATGCAGTATTGGGTATGATGTCTATATTACATTTAATATTACAATCAGTGACAATATTGACTATACCAAATTGTGTAGACAAAGGCGTTGTAGTAATAATTGTTTTTGGTTCTGAAACCGGTATACCGGCTTCTACCATTGTCTCTTGAACTGCTGTAGCACAATTATTAGTAACTAGATTATATTTAGTGTCTGAAATTCTCGAAAATTCCGTTCTCATAATGGCATCTTGTTCAGGTGTTGTTGATATTTGATAACCCTCTTGATAATCATAGCTATTTATTTCCGGATTTTTTTTACCCTCATCTCCATTCGATTTGTTATATTCTGATTTTAAAAATTCTTCGGGAGAATTCCACGCTCCGATTGCAATATCGTTGAATTCACGGCCTCCAGTATGCTCTTTTTTAATAGGACTATAAACGTTGTTGCCATTAATAGAATAATATTGCCATACACCGTTCTCGTTTTGAATCAGCATTGCTAAGTGCATGCCGTCATTGCCCTTATTTAACACAAAAATATCTTCGCCGGTGGGGTCGATGTAGGCGATGGGGTTGGCTGCGCAGTAGAGGTAGGGATTGAGCCACGGGTAGTCGCCGGCTTTGGTGTCGGGCTGATCGAACAGGCCTAGTATGGGTAGCTGGTTGCGGGCGTGGAAGTCATACTGGTTCAAACTTTTGCGGGTCTCATACTCTTTGCCTGAGTATTTGTAGGGGTTCACGTTTGCTCCT
>CANOKG010000081.1 GCA_947566655.1 uncultured Muribaculaceae bacterium
ACCCTGGAGACAATATTGATACGCTGTCAACTGTAATATCCTGAGAGCTGAAGTCGATCTCAGGCATAGCTTCAAGGGCTTTTCGGCGACTATCATCAAGTGCCACTAAATCAAATTTGCGCTTTGAGCGATTTTTTGCTTTAACGCCAAGGTATTCCTCCGACATTTCGATTATATCCTTACTGTTTAGGAATGCTGATCCTGATGCCTTCATCGTTCCGGTGGTAGTTGATGTGTATTCAAAGTCAATGAGGTGGTCTTCATCGGGATTAATATGTGCAATTATATTCAGTGCCTCACTGTTGTCTTTGTGTCGTGACGTAGGCAGAGTGTCAAGTCTTAATTTTAAATTATTGTAAACATTTGATCGAGTTCCTGTGAATGACATTGCTTTTTCTCCTTGATATTTTCCTGGTAGTTCGCCTGGACAATATATAAGATTATCGTCATGCAGATATATTCTGTCTCCTATAATCACTATAGGTGTTGCTTGTTGAGCTCCTGCAATTTCGTTGACGGGTATAGCGTAACGTGATGTGGTGACAGCAAGTCGTGCTTCTTCAGGCAATTTTGCCTTATCAATCACATCTTTAAATAAAGATATCAAATCCCAATCATTATAGCTCTCTTTAGAAACTAATGCAACATATCGCGTCGCAATCCAAGTAGCATCAGCTATCTCTTGCCAAGAGGCTTCGGGATTGTTTTTCATGTACGTCTTTACGAGTCCCCAGGTTTTGGTAGGGTCATTGGCAGGAAGTGTTCTGAGTGAGTATTTTTCGGCAATCTCGGCCATTATCACGGGCGGAGTGAGATTCGTGTATATTCCCGGTCGGCGACTGGTTTGTGAATGACCGAAGACTCGTGAGTGGTTATCGGCAATTTTGAAGCGAAAATAGGGGATTTGTCGATATTTATTGCTGAATTTTGGCTCGTCAAATTGTTCAATGTTGTCGAACTGTGTAATTATGGTATCTCGTTCGGCACCATATTTTACTTTAAAAGTTTCAGGCTCGAGTCCATTGAATGTATTAATTTCAGTTGTCAAAATTTTATCGAAGGTACCCGAAAAATTATAGGAGGCGATCGGGTATTGCTTGAAGATCTCAAAATTAATCCCAACTTGTTGGTCTCCTAAATAGTAAGTCCGAATAAATTGAAAATATTCAAGGACATCGCCGGGCTCGAGACCTGGAATAGCAATCTTGAATTTTGTAACTTTATCTTTTTTTCCGGCAGTTTCGGGGAGCGCAGTAGAGCAGTCCACATCAATAACCGAACCATCGGGCTTGTGAATTCGAGCCCCAAAAGCATCTATTGATGAAAATAGTAAGTATCCAAATGCGGCCTTTGTTTCAGTTTTAGCTCTAAATGTATGGGTTGAAAATTCCTCAATTGCGTTGCTGTCGATTAATTTAACCATATAGCGAGTATAATAATCAACAGTAGTTTCACCAAAGTACTCGCGGTTCGCTCCTTTGTATATTCCAAATGGAGTGGCCTCGACACGTTTCGCATCAATATAATCCATTACAGCTATATATATCGCTGATGAGTCGTGATAAATGGAGTCTGTCATAATGGCATTGGGATCAAATTGGTTGGCATTGTGTCCCCACACTATAGACGTAGCCTCATTGATAAACTTCATGTCGGGTTTGATGTCGGCCGACAATGCATGGTAATTGACAATGATTATCAAAATAATCGGCAGGATTAAAGACTTGAGATTCATGACGTGGAAATTTATTTGTTGGTATCAGATAGTACAAGTGTGATATTTGAAGCTTTCGCTAATTTTTTTATATCGTTGTTGAACTGGTCGATGCTTTCGAGCGGGACAGAGGCTTCCTTTTTTATAATGAGGGTTAACTTTGCTGTTACAATTTTATCATTCTCATCGTAGCTGAATGATATTGCGCCCGATATCCAAGCGTTATCTATCCCTACGGCTTCAGGAAGCGAAGATAGTTGATAATTCCCATTTAGTTGCATGGTTAGATTGAATTCATTCAATCCCGGAGATTTCACCCAGCCCGGATAAATACGATCTTTGGTATCAAACTGTAGACTTGATATCTGAGATGCAAGATCAAAGGTAAGATATGATTTATTTCCTACTGTTTTTATCGCGCGATTAATATTTAGTAGACCTTCTACCGATACGGGACCGTTTCCGGGAGCATTATTTATGATTTTGGCGCTTGGACAGTTCCAGGTATTTCGTCCTCCCGTAATCTGTCGATTTATGAATTTCTCTTTGTCGGCAGGCTTGGCATCGTTTAGCCTATTTAAAAACCAAGTCTTGTCGTTGCCGGCAAGTGTTCTTTTTACAGTGCCTTGGAGGATGTTGTTATCTGTTAACTGAAGCCGGTATTCCACTACATCACTGCTTGCTGTTGCCGGTTGAACCGGTACTCGTCCAATAATGCAATTATCACCATTTTCGATTATTGTTTGCTTTCCTTGAATGCTGCTACTATATACACCATAGTCGGCTAAGCCTACTGTCCCGTCAAGATACACAATGGAGTCGTTGTCAATCTTTACAGCAGCAATCATGTGATTGCCAGTTGCATATACCGGCATGTCGGTGTAATCATCGGGTATTGATCGAGTGCCGATCCATACTAAACGGCCATCAAGACCTATTGCTAATAACATGTGTTTAATCAAATTGGCCGAGCCTTTGCAGTCACCGAATCGTTTGCGTAGAACTTCACTTGCGAGATCGGGCTTGCTACCAAGATCACCGTGCTCAATGGCGATATATCTTATGTTTTCGTGAACCCAATTATATATAGCTTCGATTTTGCATTTGTCATCAGTGCAGTTTTGGGTTATTTCTTTTGCTTTACTTACAACAGCCTCTAAATTTGGATCTTTATCGGTTGTGTAAGTCAATAGATGCCTATACAGGTCGGTAGGTGTTTTAAATCTACCCGACATTTGGTAGAGTGGATAAATATATCTCGATGGCGGTGCGTCTTTAGGAGACTCTAAGGCTGGAATATCGGAATATTCTATGGTAATTACCCATTCTTTTTTATTGTCGGACATGTTCTCCGACACTGCTATATTATCATTGCAATTTGCTATTGATATATTCACATCGTTTTTGAATTCTATCGGCATAATAAATTTTACCAATCCCTGTTTTATCGGATATTTACATCCTATAAATCTCAATGGTTCAATATCAGGACGGGTCATAGAAACTTCAAAATTTGTTTCGATAGGTTTGTTTACCTCTTCTAATGGGACCGGAACTGCACATATCTTTGAATCGTCGTAAAAGATACCTTCAGATGTGGCCGATTTATATAGAGGTTTTATACCTTTAGCTTTAACATTGGCCTTCTTTATTTTAGTAAAGTCGTCATAAAATATGTAGTCAATCGCGACCGATGGCGCTCTCGTAGCCATAAACTTATTTGAAATCTCGTATTTAATTGTTTCAATCTGATCATTTTGCTTGTTGGGGATGAGTTTATATGTTTCAACACGGTCGATGATTATGATGTTGTCTTCGAGTTTGGCCGCAAAAGCTGTTATCGGAACTATTAGTATTAGCAATTGGAGTATTGGGTATATCTTCATGTTTGTGTATGATAGTTAAAGCTTAATTTTAATTTTTCGCAAGTTAAAAATAATTAATGATATAGACAAGCTTTTTGTCGTTTTTTATTTTGTATTTTGAAATTTACAAAAAAAAGAATCTGACTTCATTTGTCAGATTCTTTTATAAGCTAGATATGATTCAGCAAATTATTTTTGACCTCGAATAGTAAGTACTTATTCGAATATGTGTTTCAACTTACTGAATATGCGATGTTTTACACTATCGGTTGCCTTAATATTGGGCTCGTTCTTTATTGATTCGAAAGCCGCTCTTTCTCGTTCGTTTAGTGTTTCGGGGACGTATACCATAATGTTAATGAGTTCGTCACCAATGCCTGAACTTTGTGGTGAAGGCAGTCCTTTACCTCTCATGCGTAATACTTTGCCAGGTTGTGTACCGGGTGCTATCTTAAGGCGTGCTCTACCTGAAATTGTCGGAACTTCTACCGATCCTCCTAAGGCTGCGGTAGATATGTCCAACATTAGATTGTAGATTACATCCTGTCCATCACGTATCAGTTCAGCATCTTTAATTTCTTCTATGACAACAAGTAAATCTCCATTAACACCACCGTGTCTTGCCGCGTTGCCGCGCCCCGGAACAGTCAAGGTCATACCGTCTTCCACGCCTGCGGGAATGTGGAATGAAATAGTTGTATCTTCTTTAACTACACCTTCTCCGTGGCAATTAGGACACGGTGTTGTGATGATCTTGCCCTCCCCTTGGCACTCGGGACATACTGAAGAGACTTGCTGTATGCCGAAAATGGTTTGTTGTGTGTGTATGACAGTTCCAGTTCCATGACATGTGTTACACGTCGTGAACGCAGTACCGTCTTTTGCTCCAGTTCCCTTGCAGTGTTGACATTGAACCATTGTTGGGATTTTAAGTGTTTTATCAACACCTGTCGAGATTTCTTTCAGAGTGAGTTTGACCTTGATTCTAAGGTCACTTCCCTTGCGTTGAGGTCTGCGACGAGCTCTGCCACTGCCGGTTGCACCACCAAATCCTGTGCCGCCATAACGACCACCGAATATATCGCCAAATTGTTCGAAAATATCTTCCATAGAGAAACCTCCGGCTGAGAATCCCCCAAATCCGCCTGCACCTCCACCGGGAAATCCTTGCGGTCCCATGTTATGACCGAATTGGTCGTATTTAGCCCGTTTCTCTTCGTTACTAAGTACATCATAAGCTTCAGCGGCTTCTTTGAATTTTTCCTCAGCTGCTTTATCTCCGGGGTTTTTGTCGGGGTGATACTGCAGAGCGAGCTTGCGATATGCTTTTTTTATATCAGCTGCCGAAGCGTTTTTAGCAACGCCCAACACTTCATAATAATCACGTTTGTTGTCCATAATGTACGTGGAATTTATTGACCGACTGCAACTTTGGCGTGTCGCAAAACTTTGTCGTTTAACATATATCCTTTTTCTACAGTATCGATTACTTTACCTCGCTTGGATTCATCAGGGGCGGGAATCATTGCAATGGCTTCGTGAAGATCTGAATCAAAGTCGGCTCCGGTTGATTCAATTGCCTTCACTCCATTTGATGACAGGTATTTTATAAGCTTGTTATATATAAGTTCCATACCTTCTTTCACTGCACTTACGTCGCTCGAGTCTTTGATGGCATTCAACCCCCGCTCAAAGTCATCGACAATAGGTAGAAGGCCTTTTAGTGTCGACTCTGCAGCATTCTTTAAAAGTTCGCTCTTTTCTTTTAATGTTCTTTTTTTGAAATTGTCAAATTCGGCCATGAGGAACATATAATCTTTTTTCATTGATTCGTTGGCCTCTATAGCCTTGTCGAGCTGATCTTTTAGCGATTCTGTCTCATCGCGCTCAGTCGCTGCTTCCAAGTTGTCATCAATATCAACATTGTTATCAGCAGGATTTACTTCGGTAAATTCAATGTCATCGTTTTCAACTGGCTCAGTATTATGCCCGTGTTTATTCTTGCTCATAGTGTTGTTTCCTTTCAATGTATATTATCAAATTTTTAAACATATGTCATGCAAAAACAATACCAAAATATCTATAGGTATAAAAAAATGCATAAACTTATATAAATTGATAACACTCAAATGTACTTAGGGTTCAAATCGCATGACATATGTGGGTCATGCCATATTTATTAAGAACAACTTTTGCCTCTTCGGCCGTTTTGTTGTCGTTGAATATTCCGAAGAGAGCAGAACCAGATCCCGACATGGAGGCATATCCAGCTCCGCAATTATATAATTCCTTTTTTATGGTTGATAGAATTGGATAGTTGATAAATAGAGTCTTCTCGAAGTCGTTGGCTGGACCGAAGCTTAAGATATCATCTGTCATGGAGTGGAGTGGGGTGGCCCAAGGAGATGGTGATACACCACCGTAGGCTTCGGCTGTTGATATTTTCAGATCGGGTTTTACAATTAATATCGAATGGTCTTTAATGTTAATATCTATTGGTGTGAGTGTCGTTCCGGTGCCGGTTGCAAGCATCGGGCGGTTGTAAATGAATAATGGGCAATCGGCTCCTATTCGGCCTGATACTTCGGCCAATTGTTCCTTAGTCAAACCGATTTGAAACATTTCATTAAGGCATGTAAGTGTGAAGGCTGCATCGGCTGAGCCACCACCAAGGCCCGCTTGGTCAGGCACTATCTTTTCAAGATAGATATCAACCGGAGGGAGTGGATGTAGCTTATCCAATTCCCTGTAGGCTTTCATTACTAAGTTTTTCTCGGGAGGGCAATCCACTTTACGCCCATAAGTTGTTAGAGTGGAGATCTTTCCTTTGGCAGGTACAATTTCGAGTATGTCGTGCCAATCAATCGGTACCATCAGAGTTTCAATATTATGATACCCATCAGGTCGACGTGATTGAATGTTTAAGCCAATATTGATTTTGCAGGTAGTAAAAACTATCATTGATGTGTTGATACTGTCTTGAAAAATTGTTTATAAAATCGAGACAACAAAATTAGTGAAAATCGGGCGCATTTAATACCTTTGCACAATAATAAAATGCAAATTCACATATTTCATTGCAGATGGAATTTACCGGAAATAGATATAATTCAGGTGGAGGGCAACGAGGCTCTCGCTCTCAACAAGGACCGTATGACAGTATAGGTCGTGTTCCGCCGCGCGATAAAGATCTCGAAGAAGCGGTTTTAGGAGCATTGATGTTGGAGCGAGATGCTTATACTACAGTTTGTGATATACTTAAACCTGATAGTTTTTACGAGCCTGCAAATCAAAAGATATATTCGGCTATCCAGAGTCTTGGAGCTTCTCAGAAACCCATCGACATGTTGACAGTCACTGAGCAACTCCGACTAAATGGTGATTTGGAAGCTGTAGGCGGCCCTGTGTTTATCTCAGAGTTAACATCAAGAGTAGCTTCTGGTGCCAATGTCGAGTATCACGCACGTATAGTGGCTCAAAAATATTTAGCCCGTGAACTTATTAATTTTGCTTCGACTATAGAAGGTAAGGCCTTTGACGAAAGTAACGATGTCGATGATCTGCTTCAAGAGGCTGAAGGTAAACTATTTGAAATTTCACAGCGAAATGTTAAAAAAGATGTTACTCAAATAGATCCAGTTATAAAACAGGCTATCGAGCAAATTCAAAATGCAGCAAACCGAACGTCGGGACTTAGTGGACTCGAGTCGGGTTTTCATGATCTTGACCGATTAACTTCAGGATGGCAAAATAGCGATCTTGTAATTATTGCAGCTCGCCCGGCAATGGGAAAAACAGCTTTTGTTCTCTCAATGGCCAAGAACATGGCTGTCAATTATAATATTCCGATTGCTATTTTTTCTCTTGAGATGTCAAATTTACAATTAGTTAACCGACTTATAAGTAATACTTGTGAAATTGAGGGCGAAAAAATTAAAAGTGGACGTTTGAACGATCAGGAATGGGATTCTTTAATGTCTCGCATAAGAAACCTATATAGTTCACCTTTATATATAGATGATACACCCTCCTTATCAATATTTGAGTTGAGAACTAAAGCTCGTCGTTTGGTAAGAGAGCATCAGGTCAAAATGATAATTATTGACTATCTGCAACTTATGAATGCTTCGGGTATGAAATATGGTAGTCGCGAGCAGGAAGTAAGTATGATTTCGCGTAGTTTAAAACAGCTTGCCAAGGAATTGAATATACCTATTGTTGCATTGTCTCAGCTTAACCGTAGTGTTGAGTCACGTGGTGCCGACGGAGGAGACAAGCGCCCACAGCTAAGTGACCTTCGTGAATCGGGTGCTATTGAGCAGGATGCCGATATTGTTTGTTTTATTCACCGTCCGGAATATTATCTTCACAGTGATACTGATGCTGAGGGTCGTGATATTAGAGGTTTGGCACTGTTTATTGTGGCGAAGCACCGTAGTGGTTCAGTTGATGATGTGAAAATGAGATTTCGTCATCATTTTGCTCGTTTTGAGAATTGGACCGAAAGTTCATCATCAATATCCAAGGGAACTGTAGGATCTAAATTGAACGGTGGGGGAGGGGATGTGGTAGCTAAGGCTTCTGTTGATGGAGAGATTAATACTGCCGATCCATTTGAAGGTACATCACCGGCATTGCCCAAGGACGATGTTCCGTTTTGATTATGAAAATATTATACTGTAAATGTTGATTAGCATCGAGTTACAAAATTCGATGCTAATTTTTTTTTCATTTTAAGATAAAAATAATTACGTTTCATAAACCTTTTTAATGCTAATAATGTTTTAATAGTACAAAATCAAAAAAGCAGTTACACACACTGAAATAAACACACAAACTAACTTTTAACAACTATTTATTATGAAAAAAGCTGTATTATTGATCGCTCTCGCACTGGTTAGCACGAGTGCTTTCGCTCAGAAAATCGCTAAGAATGAAATGAAGCAACTCAAAGCCTTCTTAGAACAACCCGCAGAAAAAGAGGAAACAAATGCACGAGCTTTGAAAATTGTAGATATTAACTCTCCTTCAACATGGGAGGGCGTGACAATTGTCGACGGTCACGTTACCGCTATAGAATGGAAAGATAAAAAGCTTGCCGGTACACTTGATCTCTCAGGATTTACTCAGCTGTCAAAAGTAGATGTATCCCGTAATAAGATTGCAGGTCTATCGGTCGCAAATGACGCTTCTCTAACACAGTTGAATGCTTCGCGAAATCAAATTAAAGAGATTGATATGGCTGGTGCTACCTCACTTGAAATTGTTAATATCTATCGTAATAGAATAACAGAGTTTGATATGGGCGCAGCCCCGGCAATCAAGCAGTTGAATGTTTCAAACAACTACCTCGTTGCGCTTGATGTTGCTAACAGCACTCAGCTAAAAACGCTTAATTGTCAAGGCAACCATCTTGAACAGCTTTCGGTTAGTGGATGTACTGGATTGAAAAACCTTTATGCCGGTTATAATAAATTAACCTCCATTAATCTATTTGGAGTAGAGAGCCTGGCCAACCTTAATATTGATGATAACGATATTTCTTCGCTTATTATCTCTGGTCTACCTTCTCTAAGCACATTGATATGTAGTGATAATAACATGCAGTCACTTGCAGTTCGTAACTGTAATGCGCTCCTTGATCTTGTTTGTTCCTACAATGATTTGACAAGTCTGTCGGTTGACACATGTCCTAACCTGCTTTTTGTCGATTGCTCCTATAATGATTTGACCAGCTTGACACTCTCTAACCAGACATTCCTGCAGCGTCTGCTTTGTAACAACAATCAGTTATCAATGCTCGATGTATCATTTGATCAGGCTCTTACCTACATCAACTGTCGTTACAACATGATAACCGATTTCCGCACTATTGGTTGTGATAATCTCCACATGGTGGCTTGTCAGTGGAACTATTAATAATAAGTTATTGATTTAGCTCCTATATATCCTTCATGTAAGCCTACAGCTTATACATCATAATACCGAAGAATCCCGGCAACTTTTTAATGGTTGTCGGGATTTGATGTTTTTGTTGAATACCCATATTTAGAGCCTGTCTGGTTTTAACACACTAAAATGATTATATTATCGAAAGAAGGAT
>CANOKG010000082.1 GCA_947566655.1 uncultured Muribaculaceae bacterium
CGCGGTAGAAATATGATAGAAAAATATGGATAAAAACCGTTACTTCCAAATACGGACTGGAAAGTGTTAAAACAGAAAAGTCACTGAAATACAGCGACTTTATTCTAAGTGGTTATGGTTGCTTATGGCTGTTTACAAGCCATCACTTGCCGATGCAGAAGCGAGTGAAGATGGTGGCGAGCAGGTCGTCGGTGGTTATTTGGCCGGTGATTGTTGCGAGAGGGTGTATTGTCTCACGTATGTCATGTGCTATGAAGTCTCCGCTTATGTTGTCTCTCAGTCCAGCTTTTACGCGCTCTATAGCCTGTGCGGCTTGATCCAATGCCTGCGCATGACGGGCATTGGTCACTATCAGGTCATTGTCTTGGCTCTCGCTGTCTATAAGCCTTGTGAGTGTGTCACTCAGTTGGTCAATGCTTTGTTGTTGCTTTGTGCTGATTGTAAGTACAATGGCTTCTGGATATTGACGCTCGATGTTATCTGTGAGTTGGGCTGTGAGTTGGGGTGTTACAATGTCGGCTTTATTCAGCGCTATTATTATGTGGGCTTCGGGATTGAGACTTAGTGTCTGGTCAATATTTTCAATGGCTTTATCGGGCGACGAAGAGTCGACCATGTAGATGAGTATACGTGCCTTGCGGGCTGCGTTGATACTGCGTTCTATGCCTATTTGTTCTATGGTATCGTGGGTTTCTCGAAGTCCGGCTGTGTCTTGAAATCTGAATTGGTAGTCGCCAATTTCTATAAGGTCATCAACAACATCGCGTGTTGTACCGTGAATATCGCTTACAATGGCACGGTCATCATGGGTCAAGGCGTTTAGAAGTGATGATTTACCGGCATTTGTAGGACCTATGATTGCTACTGGTATTCCTTGCTTTATGGCAGCTCCCGATGCGTAAGAGTCGCGCAACCGGGTCAGTGATTTATGAAGCGATGTGGCTATGTCGTTTAGTTGTTGGCGTGAGGCAAATTCTACTTCCTCTTCGCCAAAGTCGAGCTCGAGTTCGATGAGTGACGCTAAATCAACAAGTTGTTGTCTCATTTTGGCCAGATACCGGGAATAGTGGCCGCGAAGCTGGTTGGATGCGGCTCGGTGTGCAGCTCGGGAATTAGCTGCAATCATGTCAGCTACTCCCTCGGCTTCTGCAAGGTCAAGACGTCCTGAGGCGAAGGCGCGGCGGGTGTATTCGCCCGGTTCGGCCAGTCGGCAACCGGCTTTGCAAAGTGTGGCTATAAGTTCACGTTGAATCCAACGTGAGCCATGAACCGATATCTCTACCACATTCTCTCCAGTGAATGAGTTAGGCGCTTTAAACACAGTGGTAACCGCTTGGTCGAGCATGTTACCTCGTGTATCATCGATTGTGCCCAGGTGGGCGGTGTGGCTGGCGGCGTTTGACAGCGACTTTCCGTGCCACAGTGAATCTACTATTCTGAACGCATCAGGTCCGCTTACGCGGGCTACTGCGATGCCTCCCACGCCGGCTGGAGTGGATATGGCGCAAATCGTATCGTTATTCATCGAGTTCGGCTCCATCTGTTAAAGTTTATTTGTGATTCTATAACATCTTCAATATCATCGGGTAAAGCGCTGAAAAAGTCGTGCCCGGTCACTGCTTCAACCGAGTCGACCGAGACAGCACACGCTTGCATACCACCCTTTACAGCCTCATTTGGAACTATAAACCCTATGGCGGTAGGCGGAGTGGAGTAGGGTGATAATATTACTTTGAAGAAACGTTGTGGAACAGCTACACGGTTAGAGCCTATGTGGATATCAATCTGATCGGTAAGCACAGGCCCGGAGATTATTATAATAGCACTATCATTCAGTGCACGTTGCCGGCACTTGTCTTCTATTTTACTCCATGTTCCACGGTTGAGCGCGTTGGCCTGAGGAACAATGTTGGTCATGTAAAATGATTCTTTCATCGCCTCGGTGCTCCATTTCATGTCGGCTGCGGGTGCCATGTGCCCGCGGTCGTAGCCAGTGTTGCGATAATCATCGGGCGAGGCACATCCCGGGACATTGTTGTCTACAAGAAACTTGTTGGTGCGAGGTTCTTCGCCGCGGGCTTCATCGGCTGTCAGCTCATAAGCTACCCAGTTGGGGATATGCAGCGTTGGATTGAACGATATTGTCATGCCCGTGTAATGCAGAATGTTGCTGTCAAGGCTCTTATTTGTGATTACGGTCTCAAGATCACCGACAGATGATTGTAATCGATTGATCGATCGGTCGTTGCTTGTGCAATGATCGGGTGCGATTAGTCCGGCGATGAGTATTATTGCACATGCTACGATAAGCCACGATGCCCGCTTGACTTGTTTCTTGTTGCGACGGCGTTGGGCCTGTTGGGTATATCTATGTTTAGTCATTTCCTTAAAAGTGGCCAGTTATAATGTTTTAATTTCTTTATTAGTTCAGCTTCGTGCCCATTGCAGTACTGATTGCAGATAGAGTGAAAGCGTGGGCTGTGGTTCATTTCCGACAGGTGGGCCAGTTCGTGGCAAATAATGTAATCGCGAAGTTCATCGGAGAGAAACACGAGAATTGATGACAGTGAAATCACCCTCGACCTATTGCAGGTGCCAAGTGTACGGTGTCCGTTGGATATTACCCAACCTTTAGGTGCAAGACCAAGCGTTGCTGCAATTTCCTTGGCACGGGGTATGAGAATTGACGGTGCTACAGTTTTTGCAGCCACTGCCATTAGTTTGCTTATAATTGCAGTGACTTCATCGTTGTCAAAATTCAAGTTAGTGCCAACAGCGATTGTTGGAGAATCGAAGTTGCCTGTCATTGTCACTGTGCTTGGTTTTAATGATTGAGTAGCTATCTTGACTTTTAGACCGTTAACCTCTATTACCTGTTGGTCATGAAACCTCAGCACCGGTTTTATTGACAGAATTCTGTCCTTAAGTCTTAAAAGGGTGTCAATAGCGTTGCCGGTTGTGGTCCCCGCTGGTACATTTACCGCGAGCATCCCGTTTTTCCATCGCGCGGTGATGCTGCGGGAAGATCGGTTTATATGAAACACCGCTATCACATTGTCGATATCGGCGAGTCGTAGTTTCATGCCCGAAGTGATTGTAGGCGAAACGTTGTTATTGCCGGTTATACTCCCCATTTGAGCTTATTACGCAGTGTATCAATAAAGCTATGACCTTTGCGCTGAATTATCAGCGTCTCAAATGGCGCTTTGGCTATAATGATGGTCTGTCCGGCTGGGAGCGTTACCGAATTTCCGTCAAGACTGACGCGGTAGAACTGGGCACGGCAGGTAGTCTCAATCGATATTACATTGTTGTCGCCAACCACCAGCGGACGCATTGTAAGAGAATGGGCCGCGATGGGTGATATGATCCACACATTGGCAGTAGGTTCTACGATAGGGCCGCCAACCGACAGGTTGTAGCCGGTGCTGCCGGTTGGAGTGGAGATAATCACCCCATCGGCCTGGTAACATGCCGGTGACGCAGAGCCTATGGTCATGTTGCAATTTATCATGGATGCATCTTCAGCCTTAAGTATAGCTACTTCATTCAAGGCGTAAGGGTAGCTGTCGAGAGGTTTCCCGTCTTTATCGGTAACCGATAGCAGAGTGCGGTGACAAACGTCAAAATCGCCTTCAAGAAGTTGTTCCACCATCTCCTCTATCTCGTTGATATTGTATGCTGCCAAGTAGCCGAGATGACCTGTGTTGACACCGACTATGGGAGTGGGGCACGGTCCTATCCATCGGGCTGTGCGAAGAAATGTCCCATCACCTCCGAGACTTATGGCGGCATCGGCTTCAAACGGTTCATCGCCTATGACACTGTCTACCGGCAGCACGCCGGGAACCTCCGATTTCAAGTGGCGGTATAGCTTGGAGTGCATTATGATATTAATCCCATGCTCGTGAAGCTGAAAGAGCATGCGCACAATACGGGTCAGATACTCGCTTTGGCGACGGCTTCCATAGATAGCGATAGTCATAGTCGATAATTGATAATGTAGGTCAAATGTTTAGAATATATAAAAGTTCGGCGGCTCGTTGTCGGGCGTCATCATCGTCTACCGTTTGATTCGTGCCTGCCGAAGCCAATATTTCGTACCCATAGCGGGACAGCGAGCGGCAGGCGGCATCGGGTGTCGCGGAGCCAATACAAAGAGCTATGACGAGATTGCCATCGGGTGTTCGGGCCGAAGTCACACTCATATTCACCAAATGTAAATCACAGTCTTCAACTGCTTGGGCAATCTTGGTCGCACTGAATTCGTCAGGTCTTACAGCAAGTAGAATTTCCGATTGCTCGGTGCGTTCAGGAAACAAAAGTGCAAGCTGATTGTTATCGCAATCAGGTGCCAGCGAAGCGAGTATTTGAAGTAAATTATGATTCAAAGTCAAAATAAATTTCAGTATTACTTATTAAATGCCTACTTTTGCAGTACAAAGATACGAAATTAGTTTCTATATTAGAACATACACTGAAACATACAGTTTAAAATGTCGACAAATCTTAGTGTAAATATTAACAAGATAGCCACACTTCGCAACGCGCGTGGTGAGAATGTCCCCGATGTAGTAAAAGTTGCTGTTGATTGTGAGCGCATGGGGGCTAATGGTATAACGGTGCATCCGCGACCCGATGAGCGACACATACGTCGGGCTGATGTATATGATTTACAAAAGGTGGTGCGCACCGAGTTCAACATCGAAGGATATCCGGCGCCCGAATTTATGTCTTTGGTAACCGATGTGAAACCCGAGCAGGTTACACTTGTTCCTGATGCTCCCGATGCATTGACATCGAGTGCGGGATGGAATGTAATAGATAATTACCAATTTCTTGCCGACATTACTCAGCGTTTGAAGCAGGCAGGTATCCGAGTCTCGATATTTGTCGACCCCGAAGCCGGGCAAATTGAGGCCGCTGCCAGGGTAGGTGCTGATCGGGTAGAGCTGTACACAAAGCCCTATGCCGATCTTTTCCCATTGAATCCCGAGAAGGCAGTCTCGCCCTATGTCGAGGCTTCGAAAATTGCCCATGCCGTTGGATTGGGTGTAAACGCAGGTCACGACTTGAGCTTGTTGAATCTTGAATTTTTCCACGCCCGTTTACCCTATCTCAACGAAGTGTCGATAGGCCATGCCTTAATATGCGACGCTTTGTATCTCGGGCTTGCCGAGACGATAAAACGCTATAAAGAGTGTCTTAGAGTGTGCTGATAATTTTAAAACATTATGCTTATGATTTTATTTCAATCTGAATATGCCGAGACCGTAGTCGACACAATGTCGGGGGAAGTGGCTGTGAGCGATGTCACAGCTCCGGTTGCCCAATTGAGTCTCTGGGATATGTGTCTTCAGGGAGGGTGGCTTATGATCCCATTGCTGTTACTCTCGATAGTCAGCATCTATATCTTGGTAGAAAGAGCGATCGCGATACACCGGGCATCGGTAGAAGATGCCTCGTTCATGCAACGCATTCGCGACTATATACATTCGGGAAAACTCGACAGTGCCCGTAATCTATGCAGATCAACCAATACACCCTATGCACGACTTATCGAGAAGGGAATAAGCCGCATAGGTCGTCCAATGAACGATGTGATGGTAGCGATTGAGAACACCGGCAATATCGAGGTCTCACGACTTGAAAAAGGATTGCCTTGGCTTGCTACTACGGCCTCGGGTGCTCCTATGCTTGGCTTTTTGGGAACAGTTATAGGTATGGTTCAGGCTTTCTTTGAAATTGCATCGGCCGGTGCCACTTCCAATATTTCTCAGTTTGCCGATGGTATTTACACCGCTTTGGTAACTACCGTGGCCGGTTTGATAGTAGGTGTCATAGCTTTGTTTGCCTACAACTATCTGGTAGCACGTATAAATCGAGTGATGACCGGTCTTGAAGCTAAGACAATGGAATTTATGGACCTCCTTAACGAGCCCGCGTGATGGCACTGAAGCGTTCACATACTATGATGGCCGCCTTCTCGATGGCATCGATGACCGACGTTATTTTTCTGCTGCTCATCTTCTTTATGGTGACTTCTACATTTGTTTTTCCCACAGCTCTTGATGTTACCTTGCCTCAAAGTACACAGCAAACAGCTTTGAAGCCCACCATAAGACTATACATTGACAATGAGTTGCAGCTCTATACAGCTGTCGGCGATGAGTCTCCTGTGCCTTTGTCGACTGATGCTCTCTCTACCTGGCTTAGGAGCAAACTCGTCCCCGATGAGCAGCTGTCGGTTGCACTTTATGCCGATGAGACTGTGCCTTATGGTAATATCGTCGATGTGCTGAATGCCGGTGCCGAGGTTGGCGTGAAGGTCGTGCTTGCCACTCGTCCGGTCTCTACTTCAACTGTTAAACGTTATTTGTAAAATGTTGCAATCGGGACATACCAACAATAACCGTGACCGTGTGACAGCGGCTACAGTTACATTTATGTTCCATATCGTTTTGTTGGTCCTGTTGTTCACTGTTTTCCTTAAAACCTCCAATCCCGATAGTCAGGAAGTTGAAAATAACCCTGTTGAAAATGAAATAACATTTGAGGAAGTTGTCGATTTTGTTGTTGGAGGTTCATACACAGCCCCTGTGGATATTCCTGATCCCCACGTTGAGCCTGAACTGTCGGCAGGATCTCAAACACCGGCAGCTCCTGTTCCGGCTCCCGATCCCGAGGTGATTCAGCAGCAGCGCCGGGAGGAAATAGCCCGCAGGGTCAAATTCGCCACTAATAATGTAGAAGAATCGGCGGGAGATGGCGGTCAGAACGAAGTCACTACAGCTCAGCCGCTCGATGTCAATGCCGAGGTTATTGGGCTTGAAGGTTTTGCCAGCGAGGGATTTCCCCGGCCCCAGGGATTCAGTCTTACAGGAACAATCGCTATCAGTGTCACGGTCGATGCTTCCGGCCGAATTATAGCGTCAGATTTCGTGCCAAGCAAAAGTAATGGCCGAATTAAAACCGACGCCAAGGCTATAAATGCCTGTAAACAAGCTGCATTACAATCTAAGTTCTCGGCACGGCCAGGCACAACAACCGGTGGTACCGGAGTGATATACTATCATTTTAAACAATAAATTCTATAACCAATTATAAAATCAATTACAATGAATCCATTCAAGTTTACTCCCTATCTTAAAAGTGTGATATGGGGCGGCGAGAGAATCGCGGCTCTTAAGAATATTGAAACTGACCTTACTGATATAGGTGAAAGTTGGGAAATTTCGGGCGTGCAAGGCAATGAAACCGTTGTTTCGGAGGGCGCCGACAAAGGGTTGAAGCTTTCGGAGCTTATCGCCAAGTATGGAGCTCGTCTTGTTGGTGAAGATGTGTATGCCCGTTATGGCACTGAGTTTCCCTTGCTTGTGAAAATTATCGATGCACGTCGTGATCTTTCTGTTCAAGTACACCCCGATGATAAACTTGCGGCCCAACGCCACGGCTGTGCAGGCAAGACCGAAATGTGGTATATTCTGGCTACTGAACCCGATGCAAAGATCTATGCCGGATTGTCGCGTCAACTAGATCCCGAAACTTATCGTCGCGATGTCGAAAATAAAACTATCATGAATGATATTACCGCCCACGATTCACATCCCGGCGATATTTTCTTCCTTCCAGCAGGGCGTGTCCATGCTATCGGTGCAGGAAATCTCCTTCTCGAAATTCAGCAAACAAGCGATATAACTTACCGAATCTATGACTATGACCGTCGCGATGCCAACGGTAACCCGCGTCAGTTGCACACCGAGTTGGCTGCCGATGCAATCGACTATACACTGTATCCCGACTATAAGTCGGTTGCGCAGCCTATAACTCCAAAAGTGTCTGAATTGGTAAAATGTGCCTACTTTGATGTGCGTCTGATCTCTTCTCCACAGTCTTTGGCGATAGACTATGCCGATGGTAGCTTTGTTATCGTGAGCTGTACTGAAGGCAGCATCGAAGTTGACTGTGACAACAGCGTCACTATGATGAAACCCGGTGAAACTATACTCGTACCAGCCGAGCGTGCCAACCTCACCGTTACCGGAAATGGTAAGGCTGTCACTGCCCACATCAATCCTCAAAATTAATATATCATTAATCAATGTTCTCGAAAGAAACTTATGTAGCCCGTCGCCGGCAACTCAAAGAGTCGGTCGGCTCGGGCATTCTTCTTTTCCTCGGTAATCAGGAAGCTCCTTGTAACTTTGCCGACAATGGATATCGTTTTCGCCAGGACTCGACGTTCATGTACTACTTTGATCAACCCTATGCCGGACTAAATGCAATAATCGATATTGATAATGACCGCGAAATAATTTTCGGGGACGAACTTACGATTGACTACATCGTGTGGATGGGTAACCAGCCTACAATCCACGATAAAGCAGCTGCTGTCGGAGTAGGGGAGACTATGCCCATGAAGGCGTTGAAGGAGTATCTTGACGAAGCACGTTCTAAGAGACGTGCTATTCATTATTTGCCGCCCTATCGCAATCGTCACTATCTTGACTTGCTTGAGCTGCTTGATATAAAACCAGGCCAAGCTACCCCGTCGGTACCATTTATCAAGGCGGTTGTCGAAATGCGCAATCATAAGACTCCCGAGGAGATCGCTCTTATTGAGCATGCGTGTGACGTGACCTCCGACATGCATCTTGAAGCTATGAGGGTCGTTCGTCCGGGCATGAAAGAGTATGAAGTGTTGGCTGCGGTTGAAGCAGTGGCTATGGCCAATAATTGTTACACTTCGTTCCCTACTATCGCAACCATCAACGGACAAACGTTACACAATTTTATACACTCCCACACTATCAAGTCGGGCGATATGTTCTTGCTTGATGCCGGTGCTGAGCTGGCCGATTGTTATTACTGCGGTGATATGTCCTCGACAATTCCTGCCGATAAAAAATTTACCGATCGGCAAAAAGCAATCTACGGTATTCAGGTTGCGGCCCACAAGGCATCGGTCAATGCCCTGCGTCCCGGAATAAGGTTTGAGGAAATCTATGACCTGTCGGCCCGCACAACTGTTGAGGGCCTTAAAGCACTTGGCCTGATGAAAGGAGATCCTCATGAGGCTGTTGCGGCAGGAGCTCACGCACTGTTCTATCCGACCGGACTCGGCCACATGATGGGTCTTGACGACCATGATATGGAGAATCTCGGTGAAGTGTGGGTAGGATACAATGGACAGCCTAAGAGCACACAGTTTGGTCGTAAGTCGTTAAGACTTGCGCGCGAGCTTGAACCTGGTTTTGTGCTCACAATTGAACCCGGGGTATATTTTATCCCCGAACTGATAGATCTTTGGGCAAGCCAAAAAATTCACTCTGAGTTTATTAACTATGATCAAGTGAATAAATGGCGTGATGCCGGGGGAGTGAGAAACGAAGAGAACTACCTTATTACCCCCGATGGTTACCGCCGTCTTGGAAAGCGTATTCCGTTGACAACCGATGAGGTTGAGGCAATGCGTTGACAGTTTTTTATTAATAAAAAATTCACCGATCATGAACCATGCCCATGGTATCGATGTTATAATATCGTAAGCAACAAAGAAAGTAAGAGCTTTTCCATTGCTAAGAT
>CANOKG010000083.1 GCA_947566655.1 uncultured Muribaculaceae bacterium
TCGCATAAAATTGACACTCAATCTTAATACGAGTTAAAACCAGACAGGCTCTAAGCGACAAAAGGAATTTATTTCCTTTGACTATCACTATGATATAATTCCTAATTCCTCTTTCCTAATTCCTAATTTAATGACTTTATACTTAATACTTACTGTCGTGGCTTGACAAGAAAGACCTCGGTTGGGAAGTGGTCGCTGTAACCGTTAAGGAAAGCACCTCCTGAGAATGTGCGCAGAGGGCCACCCTTACTTGTTCCCTCGGTTGCACGCAGGAATTCAAAGTTGTTGACCGCAGCACGACGATAATGTAGACCATCGGCATTGTTTTGCTCAAGCAATGTACCCGAAACAATTATCTGGTCAAAGAGGTTCCATGATCCACGATAAGCAAGTGTACCGATTCCCTTGTCGAGCATCGACCAGAATGGATTGTAGAACCCATGGGGGTTGACACCATCGGGTTTCTTTTGGGCACCCAATACTTTGGCACACGATTTATCCTGAGGGTCATCGTTGAGGTCACCCATTACAATCACACCCTGATTGGGACGAAGAGTCCAAAGCGAGTCGGCGATATGCTTGGAAAGGGCTGCCGCAGCCTCGCGAAGATAGGACGACTGCTCCTGACCACCCAGACGCGAAGGCCAGTGATTGACAATAACACTGAGAGTATCGCCTCCGAGAAGGCCGGTAACACACATCTGGTCACGGGTGCGGAATTTTTCGTTATCGGGTATATGGAGCGTGGTGTTGGTAACATCAAGAAAACGGAACATGCGCGGATTGTAAAGGCATGCGACATCAACACCACGGCGGTCGGGAGAGTCGTGGTGAACAATCTGAAGATTCCATGTCGACTTACCCTGTTCTACGAGCTGCTTGTCAACTTCCTTTACAAGATCCTGCAACACAGTGATATTCTCGATTTCCGACACTCCGAGCAGAGCCGGACCATTGGGCGTGGTTGACGTAGTCATGCTGGTGATAGCCCGGGCAAGATTGCTGATTTTAGAACGATACTTGGCGCCATTCCATTGACGGGCTCCCTGGGGGGAAAATTCCAAGTCATAGCTGCCATTGTTATTGATAGTGTCAAACAAGTTTTCAAGGTTATAGAAAGCGACACCATACACCGCCATCTGGCGTGAACCTTGTGTTTTTTTACCCTTGCCACTTACGGGGAACGCCGTGACTAAGAGAGCTATCAGAGATAGTAATAAACAAATTCGTTTCATGGATTTTAAATAGCTAATTTAAATCAAAAGGTAATGATATTACTGCGGTTCTCGTCGTCAGATTGATCGGGATTATCTACCTGAGCATCGGCCTCGGCATTCTCCTGGCGCGACGATGACAGTTTCTGAATCTCATCGGCCGTGCGACGGTCACGATTGTAAGCCACCGACTTCTCAAATGCCTCTATAAGCGCATCGTCATCAAATTGCTCACGCTTCATGATCACTTGGCGTTTACGCGTCTTCTCACGCTGCTGAGCACTGATAACATCGGCACCATACTGGGCTTCCATTCTACGACGGGCTGCCAATTCCTCGCTTTCGTTAACCGCAACATCCGATTTATTGCGGTCATCGTTATTATCGGGGCGACCGGCTTGCAGACCATCGTTACCGGTCTCATCAACACGCGGCTTCACCACGCGGTTGCTGGATTGTATTGTGGGTTTAAAACCCGAAGCGAGGATTGTGATTTTAACCTTCTCGCCAAGAGTATTGTCGGGATAGACACCCCATATGATCTCGACACCGGGATCGATGCTCGAGGTGAATGCGGTGAGCTGGTCGGCCTCGGCCATCTTGAATTCCTGCTGAGCATCGGGCGAGAAGTATATCACAAACAACAGGCGCTTCGAACCGTAGATATCGCTGTTCTTAAGCAGCGGAGAGTGGAGAGCATCCTCGATAGCTTTTGACACGCGATTCTCGCCTTCGCCATAACCGGTTGAAATAATGGCGGTACCGCCATTGCGCAGGGTTGTGTTGACATCGTTGAAGTCTCGGTTTATCTTACCCTCGATGGTGATAATATCGGAGATGGAACGCGCTGCTATAGAGAGCGTATCATCGGCCTTATCAAATGCATTAAGGAAGTTAAGATCGGGATAAATCTCGCTCAGACGCTGGTTATTGATCATAAGCAGGGCATCGACATACTTGCCCATTTCCTCGGCACCGTCGAGTGCTTTCAGTATCTTTGTCTCGCCTTCAAACAGGAAAGGTATTGTCACAATACCGATAGTCAACAGCCCCTCTTCACGAGCCAAACGGGCTACGACCGGGCCGGCACCTGTACCGGTACCACCACCCATACCTGCGGTGATGAATACCATCTTGATATCCTTGTTGAAAAGTTTTTTTATAGCATCGGCGCTCTCCTCGGCAGCAGCCTTTGCAACCGATATTTCACCTCCGGCACCGAGGCCCGATCCGAGCAACACGCGGTTGGGAACGGGAGAGTTTTGCAATGCCTGACGGTCGGTATTGGTAATCGCAAATGTCACGCCATCGATTTTCTGCTCATACATGTGTCTCACGGCATTACTGCCACCGCCACCTACACCAATCGCCATGATGATGTTACGGTCATTCTTTTCCGGAACGCCAAAGGTACCGTTGTTGACTATATCGTTAAATTCAGAATCGGTCATTACTGTTAAAATAAAGAGTTTGAAAATAGATTATATATCTCAACGATCAGCCTTCAAAATCGGTATCGTCCTTCATCATTTTATTTAAGCTCTGCCCTAATTTGGCCCAAAAGCCCGAAGAGGTGGCATCGTTGTCGCCCCCCTTGGTTGTTGGAGTCTTTTTGCCCGAATTGGTGGCAGGCTTCTTTACATTCGGTGTATCCTCTTGATCTTTGAGAACATCATCGTCTTCATCATCGTAGGAACCTATGCGGTGAGTCTCGTCATCCTCAACGTTAACATTGGCCGTAGTAACTGTCGAGGTTTGTTCTTCGGCAACGCGCTGTTCGGGAACCGACTGAGGCGGCATCATGGTACACTCTATGGGATTGATCATAGCCGCTTCGTTTATAATGGAAATGACATCAAGCAGATTGGCTGCGCTGAAACGGTGATCGGCCAAGGTTACACCGGTGCCGAGAGTGGCGGGGCGTGTCTTCATCTGGGTCTGCTTGGCAAGCAGCTCGTTGAAGCCTCTAAGCTGGGCACCTCCACCGGTAACCACTATACCGGCAGGGAGCTGACTCGGCTTCAGATCGGCATAAGAGATCTGCTCGAAAATATTGGAGATTATCTCATCGGCACGCGCCGCTATGATATTGTTTATCTCAGAGTTATCAAGGCCATCGGTAACAAGTGGAGCTCCCGATTCGGCCGGCATGGCGTTGCCTACGGCTTTCTTAATCTCCTCAGCACGCTCTTCCAGACAGTTAAGCGAGGTTATATCGCGGGTAATGTTACGCGATCCCATGGGAATTGTCGCAAGGTAAACAAGTACACCTTCCCTGTAAATTGCCACTGTAGTGGTTTCGGCACCAAAGTCAACGAGCATTACACCGAGACGTCGTTCCTCGTCGGTAAGCAACTGAGTGCCCATTGCCAATGGAGTAACCACATATCCGGCAATGTTCAAGGCACAACGCTCATTGAACACGCGCTTGATATTGTTTCTGATTTTAGGTTTGCAAGCCACCAATGAGACCTGGGCCGACAGCAAGTGGCCGAACATCCCGACAGGATTGAGCGATGTTTGTGAATCGACGCTGAACGAGCCAGGCTCGATAGCCACAATCTCACGCTCGGGTATGGAACGTGCGGCGGCCTGTTGCATCAGATCGTCAACCGTGCGGCGTGTAATCTCGATTTCGGCATGAAAGTCGCGGGCTACCTCGTGGGGATAAGACGCGAGCGAGCGTCCACTGATGCCCACATACACCTGTTTTATAGCACGTGGAGAGACACCGGGAGCAGCCTGGAGTTTATGACAAATAGAGGTTACACAAGTAGCTACATCTCCGGGATTCTCGACGCAGCCATACCTGACCTTATCGACAAGGTGCTCGGTTTCAACAGCTAAGATATTTACGCGGCCGGGCATGCCGGGCTGAGTGGTGGCAATAGCACCCTTGATGGAGGCGCTACCGATCTCGAATGCAACTATGTATTTCTGTTCCATATATATGGGCTGGGGGAATATTATTTTGTTTTCGGTTGTTATTTTGATTTATGGCTTTATTGTTTTCATGGAGTACTGTCAACTATCATTGACGATATATCCTCATTATCGCTTGCATCACCATCGGGGTCGAGCACCAACAGAGGATCCCGCTGCCGGGGCCGTCGCTGAGTGGCCACCACCTGACCTCTGAACTTTACCGACAGGGTATCATAGTAATCCCATCCTTTAACCGGTAAAATATCACGGTACATTGTAGTGAGACGGTCAAATTTATTTGCAATATCTTTGTCGGGCTCGCCAAAGTTGATCACATGTCCACGGAACGGAGGTATGAGGATAACGTCACCGTTGGGCCGCAGCTGAATTGAAGAAACCAGCTCGCTCCTCACGGGGTCGCTGTTGATGAAATCAAGCAGTGGCATGATGCGGGCAGCCGATTGCCTGCCTGAAAGATGCCCCACGATAACCGGGACATCAGACCTATATTTCAATGAAGCCGTGAGACGCTTACCATCCCTATTGATATAGTAGGAACTGTCGGCATCAAAAACACGGGCAACCGGCTTCATGGGCACGACCTCAATCCAAAGCCTGTCGTTTGACCTGCGTGTGCAACGTGCAAATTCAATATTGTCGATCGAGTTCAGTTTGTTTTCGATATCGAGAGTGGGCACCTTTGATGAAACAATCTTTCCACCTGTAAAGTAATCCTTTACCAACTCAGCCACCTCACGCCTGCTCACAAAACCGAGCGAGTCATTCCCTTCAATCGAGATTAGAACCGGAGCTGCCGATGGAGCGGTGGCAGCCGCCGACATGCTGTTGGCCTCGATAAGAGCAAACACAAGATATCCGGTCAGCAGCACTGACAGGATACAGCAAATTATGTTGGCACGAGACAGCATTTATTCTCTTTTATTTCGGTTAACGGTTCACTATGTTTATGAACAAACATTTACAATCTCAGGCAACGACAAATTGATGTCGCCGGCGCCCGCTGTCAATAAGACTTCAAAATTAAGATTTTTCAGCGTTTCAACCAAGTTTTCTTTGGAAATCATGGTTTTGAAAGGCGAATTAATTTTATCGAAGATGATTTTAGAGGTAACTCCGGGTATTGGAAGCTCACGGGCAGGATATATATCAATCAGAACCACTTCATCGGCCAGCGAAAGTGCGCGGGCAAATTCGGGTGCGAAGTCGCGGGTGCGGCTGTACAAGTGGGGTTGGAACGCTACCGTGAGTTTACGGTCGGGATAGAGATTCCTGACCGACCGTATCGAAGCGGCTAACTCATCGGGATGATGGGCATAATCATCGATTATCACCTTGCCGTTTTTACCGGGCTGTTTCAACCAAAACTCAAAGCGACGCTTCGGTCCCATGAATGACTTCATGGCTTGCCGCGCCGCCTCGGGCTCGAAACTGCCGGTCAGATAACAGGCAGCTAACGCGGCTATTGCATTCTCGACATTTATGTCGACCGGCACTCCAAGTTCAATGTTACTGATAACCTCCCGCGGGGTAACGAAGTCAAACGTCAACGTGCCATCATGGCGACTTATGTTTGTGGCATGGAAATCACCGCTATGGCATCCGTAACTATAGGTGGTCACCTCGGCCCCGGGACGAGGAATCAATTTAAGCCCCTCGTGTATAATCAAGTAACCACCGGGTTGAATCAATTCGGTGAAATGTGCGAAACTTTCGAGATAAGCCTCCTCATCACCGTAAATATCAAGATGATCGGGGTCGGCAGCTGTAATAACCGCAATATAGGGAGACAACCTGTGGAACGAACGGTCATATTCATCGGCCTCAATCACCGAGAATGGCGAACTGTCGCTCAACAGGAGGTTGCTGTCATAGTTACGCAGAATGCCGCCGAGGAAAGCATTACACCCTACCCGGCTTGAATGTAGAATATGGGCAGCCATCGACGAGGTGGTTGTCTTGCCATGGGTCCCGGCAAAACATATCCCTTTTGAATCGCGGGTAATCATGCCGAGCACTTCCGAGCGCTTGTGTATATCAAAATTACTTTCGACAAAATAACCAAGAACCTTGTTGTCGGCCGGAATTGCCGGTGTGTATACCACCAGCGTTGAAGACTTATCTCGAAAACCCGACGGTATAGCATCAACCGAATCGTCATAGCTCACAATAGCCCCCTCTGCAACAAGAGCACGGGTGAGATCGCTCTCCGTGCGGTCATAACCGGCTATAGGCAAACCCTTTGACATGTAGTAGCGGGCAAGGGCAGCCATACCGATGCCGCCTATGCCAACAAAATAAACATTTTTTATACCAAGAGACATTTTTCCTATTTCCTATTCAATGTTTTCTCAATAATATCAACTATCATTGCCGAAGCCTCGGGAAGCGCCATCTCCTTGATATTGGCCGCGAGCGATTCTCTCTTTTCCCGATTGTCGAGAATATCAACAACAGTAGCTAGCAAACTGTTCTCTGCATCTTTATCAAGAATCATCACCGCTGCCCCACGCGTAGAGAGGGCCTCGGCATTGTGGCGCTGATGATCTTCGGCCACATTGGGCGATGGAATGAGCAGAGCCGGCACTCCGGCAATCTGCAACTCCGATATTGTCCCTGCACCGGCTCGGGAAACTACCAAATCGGCAGCCCGGTAAACCAAGTCCATACGATTGATAAAGTCGGTGACCTGTGCATTAGCCAGGCCTTCACCCATAGGGATATATTGGTCGGCATAATATTTTCCACATTGCCACAACACCGATGCACCATGTTCAAGCAACGGCTTCAACGAGCGAGCCATCGCAAGATTGATAGTGCGAGCTCCGAGCGAACCGCCAACAACGGCAACCAAAGGCCTCGATGGGTCGAAACCGAGCCGACGTTTAGCCTCCTCGCGATCAATTGAAGAGTCTATAATATTGGCTCTTACCGGATTTCCTGTTTTAGTAATCAGATCGGCCGGAAAGAATTTATCCATTCCATCATAGGCCACACATATAGCCGACGCCTTGGTCGCAAGCAACTTGTTGGTAACACCGGCATAGGAGTTCTGCTCCTGGATAACAGTGGGAATACCTTGACGCTGGGCAGCCTTAAGTGTCGGACCGCTGGCATATCCACCCACTCCGATCGCGACATCGGGCTTGAAATCCTTTACCAACCGGCGGGCTATGCTCATGCTTTTCCAAAGTTTCCAAAGCACTTTGACATTGCGCCACGGTTTTTTACGGTCGAAACCGGCTACGGGTAATCCTACTATTTCGTAGCCGGCAGCCGGCACGCGCTGCATTTCCATACGCCCGAGGGCACCGACAAATTTGATGTTGGCCTCCGGGTGACGTTTCTTTATTGCATCGGCGATTGAGAGCGCGGGGAAAATGTGGCCGCCTGTACCACCTCCGCTAATTATGACGTTCATTTGAGGAATGTTGGATTTGGGGTTTGCATCTCATCGGGGAGCGTGGCCGCCTCCTGGGCAATTTCCTGTTTTTTACCCTTACGCACTGCAAAACGGCTCACCGATAGCATGATGCCAAAAGCTAATGAAGTTGTTAGAATCGAAGTACCACCCTTCGATATAAGAGGAAGGGGCTGTCCCGACACCGGAGCGGCACCGGTAACAATAGCCATGTGACATAGAGCCTGCAACACGACATATACCGCCATACCTAATACCAGCAATGCCGGGAACACGCGGTGGCAACCGGCCGCGATCGCACCGGCACGTCCTAACAGTGAGAGGTACAGCACAAGGAGAAATATTCCGCCTACCAATCCCCATTCCTCGACAACAATTGAATATACAAAGTCAATGTTGGCGAGCGCCAATCGAGCCGACTCACGCGAATTTCCCGGAAGGACTCCGGTTATACCGCCATGGGCCTGAGCCATATAGGCATGCATCTCCTGGCGGTTGGCATCGTTGATAGCACGACGGTATTTCGGCACGGTATCATTATCAAAGAAACGGTCAAGACGGGCTTTCCAAAGTCCCATACGGTTAATGGTAGCCTCGTTACCCTCGGCATCACGACCCGTCTCGGCTATTATACGCTCGGTGTGTGCATCATCGGTATCGGTGTTTGCTTTGTATAATACCGCGACACCACCGGCAAGACAATATACGAGAATAACAACCAGGAACTTTTTCCAAGGGATGCCGCCTATAAGCATCATCGCACTACTGATTGCCATCATCAGCAACGTGTTGGTGAGTCCCTGGGAGAACAGCAGACCTCCGAATATAAGAATAAACACTATACAGACACCAACCTTCATGTTTGTGATCTCACGCCCGCGCGACATCACAAAAGCCACCAGCAAGACCGATGACATTTTGATAAATTCGGCCGGCTGAATCATTAGTCCGGCGATATCTATGGATCGACGTGCGCCGTTGATAATTTGCCCTTTAAACAGCACCAGAATCATCAACGAAATGCTCACGGCAATAAATACCGGAGTCAATGGGATAAACCATTTGTAGGGTACACGCGAAACGAGCATGGCAACCACGGCACCCATTCCCAACATCGCAGTGTGCTTGATAATGGGTCCCATGACATTGCCGGCCATGATCTCACGCGATGATGCGCTATATTGTTCGATAATAGATATCGCGCACAGCAGAATGAACACGGCCCATATGTATGTATCGCCCTTGCGCGGTGCCAGATCAGGTCCATCGACTGGCTTTGCCTGAGCCGGCTTGCGCCTGTTACGTCTTGGCTCTATGTTCCGGGCTTCACCGGGTTCAAAAGCCTCGGCAGCAGGTTGAGCGTGAATATCCTCTTCTATCATACTTGCTTAAGTTTCAATACAGCATCTTTAAATCTGCGTCCACGATCTTCATAACTCTTAAACAGATCGAAGCTGGCACAACATGGCGAGAGCAACACTGTATCGCCCTCGACAGCTATTTTATGACAGGTTGTCACAGCCTCGTCGAGTGAGTGAGTATCGTAAACCGGTAATTCGGTGCTGAAATAGTTAACTATCTTCTCATTATCTTTACCCATAGCGACAATCGCCTTTACCTTAGACTTGACCAAAGGCATTATCTCGCTGTAGTCATTTCCTTTGTCCTTTCCACCGAGTATAAGTATCACCCCCGAGTGGGCGGGCATCGATTCGAGAGCATACCAGCATGAATTTACATTGGTTGCTTTCGAATCGTTGATATATCTTACGCCGTTTACATCGGTAACCGGTTCAAGGCGATGTTCCACTCCTTCAAAGTCACTCAATGCCTTTCTGATATCCTCCTTCCTGATGTCGAGCAAACAAGCCGAAAGGCCTGCGGCCATTGAGTTGAACAGGTTGTGCAGACCACTGAGAGCCAAATCGGCACGAGGCATCGATAGCGAAGACGACGGTGTGTTGATAAAC
>CANOKG010000084.1 GCA_947566655.1 uncultured Muribaculaceae bacterium
CGAGTGCTGGATGGCCGGGGCAAGCGAAATTGTCTATAGCGTGTTGATGATGCAAAACAACTTTGTAGCTCCCAATATCAATCTTGTGGAACCGTGTGAGGCTGCCGAGAATCTAAATATTGCGCGGGAGCGTGTCGATGGGGCTATAGATATCGTGTTATCAAATTCGTTTGGCTTCGGAGGCACTAACAGTGCGTTGGTAATAAAAAAGGTGTAGACCCTATGTTTCGCACGTTTGCTGTTCTGCTGTTAATGTTGCCAATGGTGATCACTGTGGTCGGACGCGACCGCCGTAAGGCTGCGATCCTGCCTGACGATGTCGCTAAGGTAGTTGAACAGGTTAATTCTGTGGCATCAGAGATAAAGACAATGAATTGTGTCTTCGTTCAGACGAAACAGATGTCAATGCTGAACGAGGTGATGAAGTCGCGAGGCGAGATGTGGTTTGAGTCTCCTTCAAAATTAAGATGGGAGTACATCAGTCCATATAGCTACATGTTCATTTTTAACGGTGACAAGGTAAAGATAGGTAATGACTCGAAGCATAGTGTGTTGGATGCCGGCAAAAATAGAATATTTGGAGAAATCGCCCGACTGATAATCAATACTGTAACCGGTCATATCGTGGACTCGTGTCGGAATTTTGATATGACAGTTGCCTGTGGTAAGGATTCGGTCAACATCAAACTGACTCCGCTTAAACGGGAACTCAGGCAGCTTATGACATCAGTTGAACTCACGTTCACATCACCGGGCTATTGTATAAAAGAAGTAAAGCTGCGAGAGCCTAACGGTGATTCTACAGTAATAGAAATCAGCAATGTGAAATTAAATATTCAGCCCGATGAGAGCTTGTTTACTATTGATTAGCTTCCTTTTGGCGCTGTGGTGTGTTGCCGGCGGCGTAAACCGTTATGATTTCGAACTTAGTAGTAATCAAGGAGAAATAAGTGGAATATTGGTGACAGTAGATGATGGCAATGTTGTAAAAGGCTCTGTTATCAACCAGTTTGGTTTAACTGCGGTAGACTTTGGATATAACAAGTTAAATCAAAAGGTAAGACTGTATCATTTGGTGGGTTTTCTGAATAAGTGGAAAATTAAATATGTGTTGAAACGTGATTTGAAGGCTATGATGCAGGTTCTCTATGGCAAAGATGTCGAGCGATTGCCATCACGATACAAGGTGACGAAAGACGGTAATTGTATGAAGTTGGTCAATACACGTTTTGACTTGAATTATATAATTAAAGGGCAATGATGCGCATAGGATTGACAATGTTGGGATTAATAATGGCAATAGGACATGGTCAGGCCTATAAACTAACACCTTTCATAGCCGATGGCAATGATAACACCGCGGTGATAATATGTCCTGGAGGAAGTTACTTTTGGCTTGATACCCACACTGAAGGCCGGGAGGTGGCAAAACGTTTGCAACAGGCCGGTATCAGTGCGTTTCTGTTGGAATACCGGGTAGCCGGAGTCTCGGCGTTCATAACCCACAATCGTTTGGTTAGGAGAGGTGTGAGATATCCCGATATGCTCGATGACTTGCAGCGCGCGATAAAGGAAGTGCGTCAGGACAGTGTGCGTTATGGAATATGTCCCGATAGAGTTGGGGTGATGGGTTTTTCGGCAGGTGGCCATCTTGTAGCTCTTGCCGGGCAGCAATTTGACCGACCCGGTGCCGATGATAATGTGCGACCCGATTTCATAGCGTCGATATATCCGGTAGTTACGTTTACCGAAGAATGTGCCCACCGAAGATCGCGACGCGGAATTATGGGCGAACGATCGGGTAGCAGGCCTGAACTGGCCGACAGCTTGTCGCTGGAACGTCATGTACGACCCGATATGCCTCCGGTTTTTCTTGTAAATTGTATGGACGATCCAACCGTTCACCCTCATAATGCCGAATTGCTCGACTCGGCGTTGACGGCAGTGGGGGTTGATCATGTATATCATAAGTTTGAGAAAGGAGGCCATGGTTTTGGAGCTACGGCCTCGAAGACTTCGGTTGAGGCGGCAACATGGTTTGATCTGTTTTTGGAATGGATCGATGATATGTATAAAGGCGAGTTTGAAAGATGACTCGACTCTATATGATAATAAGTGGATGGTTGACGTGCCACAGGTTTTTGACGCTGCTTATTTTCTTGGTGTTGACGGCCGGATTGCTGTTTCCGGTGCTCGGAGTGAAGTATAGAGAGAATATAACAGATTTTCTGCCACAGGGTGATAATCTCTCGACGGTGATGGAGTTGTATAGTGATATTTCAGGCGCCAATAATATTTATGCCGTAGTAAGATCAGCCGAAGGTGGCGATATTGATCGTTTGCTCGACGGAGTGGACGAGCTGGTAGAAAGTCTTGATACTGTGGATTGTGTTTCTCGAGTGACGGCGAGGATAGATCAGGATGAGTATGTCGGATTGATGGACAGTGTATATGGCATTATGCCTCTGCTTCTCACCGAAGCTGATTATGACCGCATTGATTCGTTGCTCGCGACCGACGGATATATAGCCGATAAACTTGCCGATGATTATAGAATGTTGCTTACACCAACTTCGGGTATGATATCACAATATCTCTCCCGTGATCCTTTGGCCCTTTTTTCACCGGTAATGGAGCGGTTAAGAAACGCTGCACCCAATGGTGGGTATACTACGGTTGATGGCTATATTTTGTCGGACGACTCTTTATCGGCTTTTATAAAAATAGAAACGAATTTACCGCCCAACGAGACATCGCGTGCAGCGCGGCTTATAAGTCGGCTCGAAGAGATTGGGGCTGAAGCCGGGAGTAGAAGTGGAGTGGAGGTCCTGTTTACCGGGTCTCAGGTTATAGGTGTGGAGAATGCACGGTGTATAAAGCGAGATAGTCTTTGGAGTGTCGCCGTTGCGGTGTCAGTGGTGTTGGTATTGTTGTTTTATGTGTTTAGAAGTTGGCGTAACATTTTGCTGATATTTGTCACGGTGGGTTGGGGGTGGCTCTTTGCTCTGTCGGCCGTGGCGCTTGGAAAAGATGAAATGTCTATCATAGTGATAGGTATAGCCTCGGTGATGTTGGGAATAGCAATCAACTATCCGCTACACATGATCGATACATTGAGTGAATCGGAGAATCGTAACCGTGCCCTTAAATCCATTGTGGCTCCACTGGTGGTTGGTAATATTACGACAGTGGGTGCATTTTTGTGTTTAGTTCCGATTGAGGCGCCGGCATTAAGTGATCTTGGACTTTTTGGTTCAATGCTGTTGATCGGCACGATTCTCTTTACATTGTTTTTTCTGCCTCAGTTAGTCAAGATTCGTAATCGTGGCAATGTCGCTTCTCACCGAGTTCTGGATGTTATCGCAGCGCGAGTGTTGGGTCATAACAACAAACTGTTTATTGTTATAGTGCTGCTGACACTGTTATTGGCATTTTTTATTCCGTCAAGGCTGTTTGATCCCGATCTACGGCATATCAATTATCTCAGTGATAGTCAGCAACGATTATTCGATGATATGCAAGAGTCTATTGGCCGGAACGTGGAGAGTGGAAACTTGCTGTATATTGTGTCGAGTGGTGTTGATGAGATGGAGATGCTTGACAATCAGGAATCGATTAACTCGGCTGTTGATTCGGTGTTGGGGCGGCACGTTGATGGTCAGTTCAGGTTGGTCGCCGGTAGTGCGGGTAGGGGGCAACGGCTTGCCCGATGGAAAAATGTGGTTGAACGTTTTGCTGTACTGAGACCTGATTATGAAAGGGCTGTGGCCGATATCGGGTTTGGCTGCGGGGCATTTCATCATTTCAATGAAGTGCTTGAAAAAAATTATGATGCTTTGGGCGACTGTGGATATGATGTTCTTTATCAAACAGTATTGCAAGGTGATGTGAGTAGGGGTAAAGACAGGGTGTCAATCGTCAGGAGAGTTGTTGTGGACGATGATGATGTGAGACGGTCACTTGAGGAGTTGCGTTTGCCCGGAATGCTTTTGTTTGATATGGATACTATAAGTAACTCGATGACGGTCAGGTTAATCGATAACTTTAACTATATTGCTACGGCTTGTGGCTTTATTGTGTTTATTTTCCTGTGGTTGTCGATGGGACGAATAGAGTTGGCGGTTATCTCGTTCCTCCCTATGGCTATAAGCTGGGTGTGGATATTTGGCTTTATGGGGATTACCGGCATGCAGTTCAACATTGTTAATATAATTCTGGCTACTTTTATTTTTGGGCAAGGTGATGATTATACAATTTTTATAACTGAAGGCCTTTGCTATGAATATGCCTATGGCAGGCCGGTCGTCAACAAGTATAAAACCGGAATATTGGTATCGGCATTGTTGATGCTGGCGGGTATTGGGGTCTTGGCTTTTGCTACCCATCCGGCAATGAAGTCATTGGGTGAGATTACAGTAGTTGGAATGTTGTCGGTGCTTTTGATGGCATCAGTATTGCCCGGTGGTGTGTTTGGTTTTATAACACGAACTGGTGGCCGAAAACGCTTCCGGCCAGTAACTCTTTACAAGTTGTTGTTAACGTGCTCTGCATATTGTTTGCGTATATTGGGAGTTAAGCGTCTTCCGGGGATAAAGATAGATGTTGTTGGATTGGAGTGCTGTCCATCTTCGTGCAGGTTGGTTCATGCCTATGGATCGTGGCTTGAACGGCTTATTATTGATATTGCCAAAGCTCGTTGCGGGTCAGTTAGTGGTGGTTTGCATGAAGTGTATGTGGGGATTATAGGGCTGGATATGTTGATTGGCAAAGGAGAGCGGATCTATAGTCCCGGTAAGGTTACAGTAGTTTTTAGTGACCGACCTATCGATATGCCGGTTCTGTCTCGTAAATATTTGTCGGTCGCAGATGTTGCCGCTGTTGTTTACGATCGCTATCTCTATAAGGGGGTGGAAGTGGCGCGGGAGTCGAGAAGTCGATTGAAAAAGATAATGGCGCAACCAACCGAAACTTATTTGATGGATCCCGGTTGTAGATCATATGAAATTAACGAACCGGGAAACGGGGAGCTTTCTCTCATAATGGCGCTGTTGAATCCCAAAACGTTCTTTCATGTCGAAGTCGGCTCGGACGATAGTTACGATTTGCTTGTGCAGAACAGCGAAATCGCAGTGAATATGGCTGTTAATATGCCAAAATAATAAATATTTATGTGATATTAATAATATTTAACCAAATATACGGAAAAATTCCTATAAAAATATTTGGAGTATAGTACTAAAAGTCTGTACTTTTGTCTCGGTAAGCTGATAATGGATTTGCACTTTTGTGCATTACACTCAAACCTGCCCCCGTGAGGTGTCCAGCCCATTGAGTGCCGTTGTCATAATGTAAGTATGATATAATCTCTACACTTGAAGTTGTATTAGCAACTAAATTACACAGATCACAAATCATGCCTTTTGGCTTTAGTCCCGGAATTCCCTGTTGAAGAGAGTCCCGGACTAATTTTTTTATATTTGCCTTATCACTGTTTGTTTTATTGGATTGCTCTCCACACAGTTCTCCATAACCTGTGGCTCTTAACATTTATTGGGGCTGATCGAGTGGGTGTTGGTGATTTTTTTTGTAGTTTTGCAAGTTAATAGGTGTCCTAATGACAGGCTCTATTTAAAATACACACTAATTAATTTATTATTAACCCGTTACTGAAATATAACTGATGATTACTCAGGAACAATTAAAAGAGACTTTTGAACGCAAGTTGGCGTTGAGGAGGTATCTTTGACATCGATAGCAAGAAAATAGAAATAGAAGAAGAGGAGTTGCGCACACATGTGCCCGACTTCTGGGAGCACCCGGCTGAGGCTCAGGCCCAGATGAAAAAAATAAAGGATCTGAAGGCTTGGATCGAAGGATATGAAGAGATAGAGACCTTGGTCGATGAACTTCAACTAAGCATGGACTTTTATAAGGAAGAGTTGGTTACCGAAGCCGAGGTAGATGACCTCTTTAAGCGAGTGACAGAGTGTATAGAGGCGTTGGAGCTTCGAAACATGCTCAGACGTGAGGAAGATAAGCTCGGAGTAGTATTGAAAATCAACTCGGGAGCCGGTGGTACTGAGAGTCAGGACTGGGCATCGATGTTGATGCGCATGTATCTTCGCTATTGTGAGAAACATGGATATAAAACCAAGATAGCCAACCTGCTCGAGGGAGATGAGGCCGGTATCAAATCTTGTACAATTGAAGTTGAAGGCGATATGGCCTATGGCTACTTGAAGAGTGAAAACGGAGTTCATCGATTGGTTCGTGTCTCGCCTTACAACGCTCAGGGTAAGCGAATGACATCATTTGCCTCTGTGTTTGTTACGCCGCTCGTAGATGATACGATTGAGGTAAAGGTTGAGCCGGCTCTTATGTCGTGGGATACCTTTCGTTCGGGTGGTGCCGGTGGACAGAATGTTAATAAGGTTGAATCGGGTGTGAGACTTCGTTATCAATATACCGATCCCTATACCGGAGAGAAAGAGGAGATCTTGATTGAGAATACCGAGACCCGCGATCAGCCAAAGAATAAGGAGAATGCGTTGCGCCATCTACGTTCCATATTGTATGAGAAAGAGATGCAACATCGCCTTGAGGAGCAGGCAAAGGTCGAGGCCGGCAAGATGAAAATCGAGTGGGGGTCACAAATACGCAGTTATGTGTTTGACGACCGTCGTGTGAAAGATCACCGCACCAATTACCAGACGAGCGATGTCGGTGGTGTAATGGACGGTGATATAGACGGTTTTATCAAAGCCTACCTTATGGAGTTTGCTGCCGAAGAACAGGAATAAGAGCATGTTGGTGTTGAGTGTTAAATGCAGACATACTCTAAATAAGATTATCAATAAAACGAGAAAAAGATGAAAAGGTATAACCTGGTAAATAATACGCTCGGTTGGTTTTGCTTCCTTATCGCAGCAATCACCTACCTTATGACGGTGGAGCCTACAGCGAGCTTCTGGGATTGCCCTGAGTTTATAGCTCAAGGAAGTAAACTTGAAGTCGGTCACCCACCGGGCAATCCGGTGTTTATGTTGGCTGCCCGTTTTTGCGTCAATTTCGTAGGTGGCGACACCTCGAGTGTGGCGTTGGCGGTTAACTGCATGTCGGCATTGCTTAGTGCTGCAACTATACTGTTGTTGTTCTGGACTATAACCCATCTCACCCGCCGCCTGCTTGTGAAGCGCGACGATGAACATGTTTCATTGCCAAAAATGATTGCTATCATGGGATCGGGATTGTGTGGCGCATTGTGCTATACATGGAGTGATACATTCTGGTTCTCGGCTGTCGAGGGCGAAGTATATGCATTCTCATCCTTCTGTACAGCATTGGTTATATGGCTGATATTAAAATGGGAAAACAGAGCCGACGAGGCCCACAGTGACCGTTACCTGATACTTATAGCCTATGTGATTGGCGTTTCGATTGCCGTCCATCTGCTCAATTTGCTATGTATCCCGGCGATAGTTTTAGTCATCTATTACCGTAAGTTTGCCAATCCAACGGGATTGGGTTCACTTATAGCTTTGGGAATCTCAGCTGTTATCGTAGGTCTGATACTTTATGGTTTGGTACCGGGATTCATCGAGATTGCCGGCTATTTCGAGCTTATGGCTGTTAATTGGATGGGAATGGGCTTCAACACCGGTGTCTTGATTTACACGTTGCTGTTTGCGGCTGTGATGATATGGTGTTTGTGGAGTATCTATACAGGACGTAATCGTATGGCCAAGATGTCGTTCATTTCAACTGTGATCCTGTCAGGAATGCTTTTCATCGGGCACTCAATGTGGACTCCTTTCCTGCTGACTCTCGCCTTGATCATATTCTTTGCCGTTAAGCGTGATGTGTCGATGCGTATTTTGGCAATCTCGACACTGAGTATCATGGTGATATTCATAGGTTACTCAAGTTACGCCCTGTTGTTGATACGTGCTGAGGCCAATCCTCCCATGAATCAGAATGCTCCCGACAATGTGTTTACGCTGGCATCATACCTTAATCGCGAGCAGTATGGCGATCGTCCGTTGTTCATCGGTCAATCGTTTGCTTCGCAACGTAAGATTCAGGTTGACCGCAACGGAAATGCTACCTATATGCTTGATGAGGGCCCTTCAACCTACGTAAAGGCGTTGAAGAACAATCCCGATGATCCCGACCGTTACGAGTCAAAGCCCGGAAACCCCTCGGTTCATTATGCACCTAATATGCTTTTCCCCCGCATGTACAGTTCAGCTCCCGATCATGTCGAAGCCTACATGGATTGGGCCAACATAGGAAAAGCCGACCTCGAGAGCGAAAGTGTGCAACTTTACTTTGATCAGGATGGTAACCCCTATGGTGACTATAAGATAGATATTCCGGTTCCAACACAGGCCCAGAACCTTCGGTTCTTCCTCAACTACCAGTTCAACCACATGTATTGGCGATATTTCATGTGGAACTTCGCGGGCCGTCAGAACGACCTGCAGGGTAACGGAGAAGTAAATCGCGGAAATTGGATCTCTGGAATACCGTTTATTGATAATCCCCGACTTGGCGACCAATCATTGTTGCCTCCCGATCAAGGCACTGACAATCCCGGACATAACGTGTTCTACATGATGCCTTTATTAATGGGACTTATTGGTCTTGTTTGGCAGTCGATGTGTGGCAAGCGCGGCATAGAGCAGTTCTGGGTCGTTTTCTTCCTATTCTTCATGACCGGCATCGCTATTGTTATCTATTTGAATCAGACTCCATTGCAGCCACGTGAACGAGACTATGCCTTTGCTGGCTCATTCTATGCGTTTGCGATTTGGATAGGAATGGGTGTCGCGGCATTATGGCGCATTTTGATGCAACTCACCAAGAGTAAAGACCCTCAGGATAGCTATGAGCTTGGCAACAAATCGTTGATAATGGCATCGATTGCAGCCGTAATAGGTATTGCTGTTCCATTGCAAATGGTTTCCCAAACCTGGGATGACCATGATCGTTCGGGACGTTATACAACCCGTGATTACGGTCAGAACTACTTGTCGAGTCTTGATGAAAATGCAATTATATTTACCAACGGTGACAATGATACATTCCCGTTGTGGTATAATCAGGAAGTAGAGAACTTCCGAACCGATGTGAGAGTAGTGAATCTTTCATATTTGACGACCGACTGGTATGCCAACCAAATGAAAATGCCTACTTATAACGCGGCAGGAATTGAGATGCAGGCAGAGCCGGCCGACTACTACAACGACCGAATCCAGGCCAGCAGCTTTGGTAAGGACTATGAGTCGAAAGGTTATGTCGATGTGTTTACTTCGCTCGAAGATCTCTATAAAGGACCTCAGAACGATGGCTACAGCACCATGAACTATCCGCGTGTAAGTATACCGTCAAATATTGAGGCTGCCGTGGCTACCGGATTGTTGAATCCAGGAGAAGAACTGTTGGCCGACTCGGTAATACTTGCCGATCTCTCGGCAAATAGCAGCTACGCCACACTCAGC
>CANOKG010000085.1 GCA_947566655.1 uncultured Muribaculaceae bacterium
TCTTAGAGTGTGTTTGAATTTAACACACAAAAAATAGTTATATTAAAGAATGAGTAATTGTATGAATATGTTTCGCATTAATCTTGAGGCCAATTTCGGCTATTTTTCTAACGTGCATCGGTCGTGTAGCTCGCTACACTCCCTCTTTACGTTAGAAAAATATCTCAAAATCGACTCTCAATCTTAATACGAGTTAAATTCAAACACGCTCTTAAACAAGTATCCCGTCGGGTCATCTCACGATGTCCCGACGGGATGGCAGAAAATTATGTATATAGTTTGTTTTATGTTTAGGGTTCTATATTGATCGGGGTGTATTATCGAACTATTTTCAGACTGTTATTGCCCGATTTTACTATGTAGACACCACGCGACAGGCTCGAGATGTCGTAGGTTGCTTCTTCTCCGCTCATTACTTTATTTCCGTTGATGTCATATATTATGGCGAAGTTACAGGTTGGTATCGAAACAGTGTGTGAAGTTCGATCGTAGCTGATTTGTATATTGTTTTGGCTCACGTTGTTTACTCCGGCAGAGGCTTTCTTCACCATCAGTTTGTCCATGCAGAAATAGGCGGGTGTATTCATGCCCCAAGCGCCATTGTCGGTAGACTCTATGTTAAAGTATATTTCACTTACTTCTCCAAGTTCTGACAAGTCAACCCATTTCCAACCTCGGGCTATCGACAGCATTCCGTCTTTGAACGAGGCGAGATCGACGGTGACAGTCTTTATCTCTTCGGTGGGTCCGACACCGTTAATCTTGATAGTGTATCGGTCATTTTCGGTGAAAGCTCGAGAGTAACTGTCACCCAGCATTACCGAGTAGAAAGTGTAGCTGTTAAGATTAAGATAAACGCCGATGGGTTCATAGTTATTGCCATCGTTAAATATCATGTCAATACTGCGTGAACCACTGTATGCGTTTTCAAAACACACGAGGTATGGGACATCGCCACTGGTTACCGGAGCTCCAAACTCATCGGTTTTAACAGTGCCGTCTTCGTTTAACACGATACCGCCACATGCCATGTTGCTGAACTGGTAAGTCATAGTGTTTTCGGGTTGGGAGTTGTCGGCTTTTTTGGAGGCTGTGAAGCCATCCCAGGATTGGTATGAGCTATTGGCGTTCTTAATAAAGATAAAACTCTGGCTTTCAATAACCTCCTCGGCTTCGACATAAGTCCCGGTCCAGGCACCGTTGTCGGCATCAAATGTCAGTTCGGTTACAGCTTTTGTAAGATCAAGGGTCACAATGTTTGATTCATCGGCTGCTGCAGTCAACATGCAGGCAGAAGCTAAAAGTAGAGTAAAATTCTTTTTCATGTTTATGTTTTAGCAGTTAAAAAAATATCCCGTTGTTAATCATACATAGAGATTAAACAAACGGGAGAACTGCACACAACAAGTCGGACAACCATGCTTGCCCACCGTCGCTACCTATAATCCCGTAGGTTTTAACTCGTGTAAGATGTTGAACAGGCAGGTCTTCTGACTTATTCCTGTCACCATGCCTTCTCGCTCCGGTTTTGTAGAGCAATGGCTCGTATATGGTAACATTTTGTGGAAATTACAGCAGCGGGTACTGTCACGGAGTTTCACCGTATTCCCTCTTGGGAGTGTGATGGAGCCAGACTCTATCACATCCTTACCGATCATTCATCTTGAAAGATGAAAATCGACCTTTTCGACCACAAAGGTACAATAAAATTTGCAATATCTCCAAGATCGGCTCTTAAATAAAAATTCACATGAGTATTAGATTATGTTTGAATTTGACTCTCAATCTCAATACGAGTTAAATCCAAACACACTCTTAATTTTTTGCGTAAATCGGGCGCTATGGAGATTGTAATTTTGCGTTGTCAAACTTTAAAACTTTTTTCATTCAATTTTAAAATCACATTTATGGAAAACACCAATCCAACAGTACCAAATTTGGCCGGGACTGCAAATGACAGCCAGCCGACGATTGCCGCACAATCAGTTTCTTCGTCGGGCACGACGACCAATGTATGGAACCTGCCACGCGTTGGCGGTGAGTGCATTACCGAACCGAGTCCCGAGGCTGCAGCGATGCGCCGTTATCAGGATATGCCGGTAAGCCATGTCACAGGCACGGCCGACATCTCCATTCCGCTGCTCGAATTGCCCTCGCGTCGGGGAGGAGCTGCGTTCTCGATCGGTCTGAGCTATCACACCGGCGGAATAAAACGCAGCGATATCGCCTCTTATGTAGGTCTCGGCTGGTCGCTTACCGGTTTAGGACAGATCTCGCGTCAGATCAAAGGCCGCCCCGATGAGGTTAATGATAGAAACCGCAGCTTCCAGCCACTCCCTGATAATACTTACGACAAGGAGTTCTATGAAAAAGTCTACAAGGGATTCTATGACACAGAGCATGATCTATACAGCTACAGTGTGCCGGGATATTCAGGGCATTTTATCATAGATACCACAAAGGATGACTTCGGGCAAGAAAAGGCAATAATCAAGCAATTACCCAAAAGCGAGGTCAGGATCATACGCACAGGCACCGGTAACGGACCGTTCAAATTCGTGATACACACACCCGATGGTGTCACATATATATTCAACGAATCGGACGAGGTATCATTTACAAGCGAGAGCTCTCCGGCTCGCGAACTTGATTGGGCGCCCGTTGATTATAAGGCCCAGACCACATGGTATGTAACCCAGATAAGCCATAATACAGAAGGCGACTATGCAACCATCTCATACCGCACGGTCAGGCCATGGTCACGAAGCCAGAGCTCTGTTCTTGACACCATCAACTATTCCCACATCTGGAAACGTCCCGACACTGGCAGTTATATAGATGAGCACTCGGTAACGCAACATGAAGTTGGTCATTCCAATGTCACCACCTTTAACAAACAGCGTATCCCGTTGCTTATCAAGAGCCAGACCGGAACAATTGAATTCAATATCAAAACCAGCGACAACCGAATCAGGTCGGGGTCGAAAGAGTACATAGACAGCATGATACTGAAAGATAATGACGGCAACGTAATCAAAGAGGTATCATTGCGCTGCGACAGCGCTCATAACGACGGTCGCCGCTGTCTTGATGAAATTGAGATCAGGGCCGATAATGAACGTGTGGGATTATATGACTTCAGCTATGCCTCGATGTCGACCCAACCGGGCTCCGACATATTCGGATATGCCAACAGCGACATCCATCCCAACCGGAGCGTTCTTGACCGGTATGATCCAAAGAAATGGGCCAACCGCAAACCGGAGTGGACATCAGCCATGGGTGGCTTATTGGAATCGATCATCGATATTTCAGGAGCGGAGACTACATTGGAATACGAGCCTGCGACAGTGGAATTTAACAAAACTGACGGAGGATTGATACATGAGCCTATTGCCATAGGTGTGCGCATACGCGAAATATGCACCAGATGTGAGACAACCGGACGGACACGCCGTCGCACATACAGATATGACGACGCCCGTTGCTCGCTCGATCTGACCAACCTGCGCATCAGTGACTTTATGTCACAGAGCGGTACCCGGAAAGAGGAGACTATAGACGGGAACAGCAGCTACACTCTCGGTGTAAGTCTTCTGGCATCACCAAACTTGGGAGGCGCTCCTTTGGAAAGCGCTGTAGTGTACTATGGAAAAGTTACCGAAGAATTGTCGGGCACCGGCATGGAGCACCCTGTAAAGACAGTCTATGAATACGATCTCGACTCAGCGATAAGCTCACTTTCGGGTAACGACGGAATGGACACACCCTGTCTCACTTCCAAGGCTTTCAAGATAAGCCAATTCAGTGAAATCTACAGAGTGGGCGATCCAATCGACCGCTTTCCCTTGAAGTATTACCCTTCACGCGCTTACTTCCAGGAGAAGATAGGCATAAGCCCCACCTTGAAACAGGTCAGCTACTACGAGCGGGTGGAAAATGAATACAAACTTCGCGAGCAGCAACGTCACACATACCGGGTTGTTGACAGCGAAACGGTTTACGCGGGAACACACTGCGAATCATCGGTATTCAAGGTCAGTCCTTACAGAGGTATTCCTGTAGATGAGTTCGATTGTATCAACGACATGAGCTACTACTCCATGTATGCCGAAACTGAGCGCTACGAGCCATTACAAACCGAAGTCACGCGATACTATGACGATGGTAACGAACGCACTGTCAGCACCAAGCATTACTACCGCGGGGTAGAGATGATCAGGTACTCAGGCTTTGACTATGACAAGACAGTGCTTACCAACAGTACACATGCATTCCGTCAGCTCGGATCGAAAACCACATGCGGCAATGATTCGATATCCAATTTCAAGCTTGAGTCATGGTTTTCCAAGCAACCCGAACTGCGGGAGGCCTGTTATGACCGCTATAACGCCATGTGGCCCGAAGCTGAAAAATGGATTTTAAAAAGTGATAAGGAGAAAGAAACCATACAAAGGCTCTACCGTTACAAAAGTGGTGATCCAACTCCGGGCGCCGATTTTCCGGGACTTATGCCATGTGAGGTAAGCGTGGTGAGAGAGGATAGCGACGGTGGAGAGCCCGCGGTACTCTCCAGACAGATTTACCACAGTTATGACCCCCAGCTGCGCATCACTGGCATGACCGATGCACAGGGCCGGCACGTCAAAGCCAAATGGATCAGCAATACCGATTGTCTCAGCGAGATGTCGTTTGACGATCAGAACCTCAAAACGACCTACACCCACCGTCCTTTGGTCGGCTGCACATCTATACAGTCGCCATCGGGTAAGGTAAGAAATTTCACCTATGAAGCGGGTCGACTTGTCGGGGAAAGCAATTCGGCCGGTCAGCCGGTGGCTACCTACGGCTATCGTTCATTCTATGGCGATGATGGTAAAGATGGGGCGAATGTGATTACATGCACACGGCATGATGATCTCAGAAACACGACCGACTCGGTCTACTATGACGGATTCGGAATGCCTGTTCAAAAATTCAATACCGTGGCCTCACGAAATTCAGTGGCCAACGTCTCCTGTTATGACGCTCTTGACCGCCCCGTCAGACAGTATCTGCCGCTACCTGTAGCCAACAGTAACTACATTGGCACCGGACTTGAGAACCTCGTCAAGTCGCATTATAATGACCAACGTCCTTTCAGCGAGACTCTCTATCGCGGCATCGCCGGTGACCAGCCTGTTGAAATTATTAAAGAAGGCGCCAATATGCTTGCACATTCCAATAGGTTGGAGTATATTTGTAACAATCAAATAGACGCCATGTTATGCTGTCGCAAATATAAGCTCACTACTACCACAACAGCCAATGGCCGTGAAGCGGTGGAGGAAGTGACTCTTACCGGAAATTATTCCGGTGGAATGCTTGATGTGGTCAGGAGCACGGATGCCGACGGTTGCACATTGCTCACATTCACCGACTGGCGCGGATTCAAGATTCTTGAACGCAGGGTTGTCGATGAACCGGCTGGAACATTTGCCGACACCTATTTCCTCTATGATCTTTTAGGCCAGTTGCGGGTGATACTGCAACCCGAGGGATCGGTGCAGATGGACAGGGCGTACCGTAGCTGGAAACTCGGCGATGAGAATGATCTCTTGGGAAATTATGCGTTCATTTACCGCTATGACCGCCGTGGCAACTGTATCTATTCCAAGATGCCCGGCGCCGGAGCTGTAAAAATGTATTACGATCCCCATAACCGACCGGCGTTCCGTTCTACCGCTGTCATGCAGCAGAACGGCATGTCGGAGATGATGGTCTACGATAGGATAGGACGGCAGGTGTTGACGGCGATAACCCGCGATCCCATACCCGATGAGATTCCTGACATGACCACATCATTAGAACGAATGATGATCATTATACCGGTAGAGGGAGAAGATAACAACGGTGAGGGTAAGATTGATTTCTCTACCGGTGGTCTTGGCGGAGTCGATGGCACCGGATATCCTTTGCCCGAAGGACTTGACTTGCAGAATCTGACAGTTACATCGGCCAATTACTATGACAGCTATCAATGCAACAGTATACCTGAATTCAGTGAGTTGCTACTTGGCTTCGATGTCAATGCCACCTGTGCCAAAGGGTTGCTGACCGCTACGCGCACCGCGGTCCATTCGGTTAACTTTTCTGACATCCCGACTGTTTCTTCCCGCCCGGATTCACTCTATACAGTGTTCAGCTACGATCGCGAGGGGCGTCTTGTCTCCACCGTCTCAAACAGAGCCAAGACCGGTGTGAGATCAAAATCCACTACCACCTATTCACGTCAGGGGCTGCCATTGACAATTGAACAACAGCTTACAGGCACCTCAGCTACCAATACACTCGTCACCACCAACACATATGATGGAGCCGGAGTGTTGAAAAGTGCCCGAGCCACCTATAACGGCAAAAGCATAGAACCCAAGTTCAGCTATGACAACTGCGGCCGGCTTACCGGGATACAGTTCAAGGACACCGGTAACTCGATCGAATACAGCTATGATATGAGAGGACGGGTAACCGGGATCAAGCACCCGGCTTTCAGTCAGACACTATGCTATGACAGTGGAGAGGAGCCATGCTACAACGGCAACATCAGTTCCATGTCGGTGAAGTATGGTGACGGAGACCCGGTAACGCGCCAGTACTCCTACGATCATATGAACCGGCTGATCTCAGCTGTTTCGGGCGATGGCAACAGCATGTTCTGCACCTACAACCTTAACTCGGCTCCTGAGTCCACGACGGTGTATAAGAACGGGCGGTTAACCAAAAAGTATGTCTTCAGCTACATCGGCAACCGGTTGGATTCGCGAATGAATGAGGCGAGCATCACTCCAAATACTTCTATCGAGAATTACTTTTATGATATAGATGGACGTCTGGTTTCACGCGTTAACCAAACCACTAAAAATATCACTTATGCACTAAATGGGCAACCGGTTCTCTATAGCGCAATCGCAAATAATCTATCTACCGGCAAGACTGTATATAAATATCGTGATGACGGACACAAGCTTTCGGTCAGAGACTACACTGCTATGGTTCCATCACGCCCAACAGTGCTCACACCTTCTGCCGAACGGTTCTATGAAGGTCCGTTTGAATTTGAGGATAAAGGACAGGGCTCGGAGAGCAATCCTCTAATCAAGAGAGTCAATACCCGATGGGGCTTTTTCGACTCGGAGGGAAACACGAGACTGTACATTCCCGATTATCAAGGTAACATAAGGGCCGTGGTTGATGGGGAAACAGCGGAGACTGTACAGCAGGTCGACTATTATCCCTACGGAACGCCTGTTAACAGCCCGCAAAAGTTGGCAACCAACCGCTACCTGTTCTCGGGCAAGGAATACCAAGATGGAGAGTACGACTTCGAAGCGCGCCGCCTGGACCCCGACAACCTCAGTTTCAACCGTCCCGACCCCAAAGCCGCCGACACCCCCTGGCTGAGCCCCTACCTATACTGTGCAGCCAACCCGATAATGTACATAGACCCCACCGGTGAAAAGATAGTAATACCAGACAGTGCACCACAACAATTCAAAGATACATATAACGAGGCCCGTGCAATAATGAAAGAAAAAGGAATAGATGGGATAATGTCAAGTCTTGACAGTAGAGAAGGCACTATTTATTTAGTTCCTCATGTAGGAAAGAACAGAGAAAGGAGCGCTAATAGTCATTATGATCCATCGAATAATACGATATATTGGGATCCTAATGAAGCTGTTTTATATGGAAATTTTATTTTGACACCTATAGAGCTATTATCACACGAAGCTGATCATGCACTACAACATTTAGATAATCCCGCTCAACAGAAAATTGATTCAAAAACAGACGATGATCATTATAATAATAAAGAAGAACGGCGTGTTATTACAGGTTCAGAAACAGAGAATTCAATAAAATTGGGCAAAACTCAGCCTGGGGAGTATTCTCGAGATTATCATAAAGGAAATGTTATTAAGGTTAATAAATTATTTGATACGATACAATATTATTTAGACAATATTGAACCTTCAATTATATATAATACCCCTGAACAATGAATATTTTTTTAATTGTAGCAATAATTTGTTTCCACTCAGGTTGTCAATTGACAACCTCATCGGATTATTATCTTGATGAAAACTTACAAAATGAGGAAACCTTTAAGAAAGTGATACTACATGATTCTATTATTTCCCCAATTAAAGTATCAATATTTAGACTTGATAAAAGTTTTTCAAGTCCTTTTTTAGGAAACGACGTTCAGGATAATTATTATAAATTATATAGAGGCGAAAAAATTAATATGAACCAATATGATAAAGTTACCTTAACAAATGATAACGACATCAAAAATTTTATTAGTGAAATAAATCAATCAGTATGTGTATACAAACCAACAAGAGAAAAGACAACTCTTATGGGAAATGTAATGCCCTTCATTTTCAGAGATAAATTACAGATAAATAAAAATATTGTTATTCATGGAATGATTATATTATACTTTAAAGATAGAACTCCAATGATAATTTTTGATTGCGCACAACAATATATATATATTAACGGGTATAAGTTCAAACTTAGAAAAGATACATATTACAAACACGTATTTGATAAAATTAAGAACTCAGATGATGATATATTATATTAAGAATATGCGCGTTCTATTCACGCTACTAATTGGAATAACGTCTGCACTTATATATTCCAAAGAAGTAGCCACAACTAATGACTCTGTGTTTTGCTTTATCCTTAAGCACGACTATCAAAATGAGAATTTAAGCCGATCACAATTTGTCATGAAATGTGATAGCATATGTGATATACATGTATTCCAAGCTAATAAAGTAGATTCTATTCTTAGTCAACTTGAGTATATTGGGAAGTCAGAATACAATGCCGATGATTTTGCTCAGGAATGGGTCTTTGAGAATGACTCTATCTTATATATACGAAGTTTAACGAAGCCTACTATAGCTTTGCTTATAAGGTATTGTCTAAATAATCCACCTAAAAAAATCTATACTGAAGCGGACATTATTTCATACATTTGGGTTACGACAGAAAGAGTTGAAATAGACGATCGGTGTTATAGATTAAGTTCTGAGTTAAACAAATTGTTGTTTGGCAAAAGCAAATAATGTGATAACGTTTAGCAAGTGGGCGCTGTCATCACGACAGCGCCCACTTGCTAAATATTCACTTGAAAGAGAGTTATCGGAATTACTCCTTGAGAATATATAAAGAAGTTAGCATGCAGTTGACTGCATCTACGAACAAATAGATTCCAAAGGAGCCAAAGAGAGCCACTTGGGTTGTTTGTTTTAACTGATGGGAATTGAGCGTCAACGTTCTGTACGATTTTGCCATTGAAATCATATTGAAACATGACATATCGGGTTTCGCTAGTAATAGTCAAGCGATAAAGGCAAAGACCAGCCTGTTGAAATTATTAAAGAAGGCGCCAATATGCTTGCACATTCCAATA
>CANOKG010000086.1 GCA_947566655.1 uncultured Muribaculaceae bacterium
CCATGTGATATTTCTTAAACATATTAACAAATTCAAAAAGTCAAGATGACTTCTCGCATTAATCCTGAGGCAAATTTTAATACGAGTTAAATTCAATGGCTACAACAGAATTTAATTTCATATCCGAACCTCTTGTAAACATATAATGTTATTAAATAAAAATCATATAAACTTATTCATCATGTTAAGCACACTGATCCTCCCCCCCGATACCAACAGTCAACTGAGCGTGGCAAGCGCCCAGAGTCTCAACCGATTCATCGGTGACGACACCGGTTTATCCCACGACGTAGCTTCGTTTGTAATGCGCATCGTTGACTGGATTTTAAGCATATTCGGATTAGAGCACTACGACACATTGGTCACATTCCTGTATGCCTCCGTAGTGTTTGGAATATCACTTGTTGTGGGATGGATTGTGCAATGGTGCGTTCTTAAAATAGTAGAATTTATCACAAAGCGTTGCAACGCAGTGGTTTACACAGCATTGACCGGTCAGCGTTTTTTTCACAAGCTTTGCCGCATCGTGCCACCGTTAGTATTCTTGGCACTGATTGAATTTACACTTTCCAATCACGACAAACTATCGACTAATTTAATAAAGATAACGCTGATTTACATAGTTTTCGTGGTCACCGTCGCATTATGTGCGGTGATAATGACCATATGGCAAAGTTTCAACACACGCGCAAACAAACGCAAATTACCATTGAGCGGCCTGGCACAACTGGCCAAAGCCATCCTATGGATTATCGCCGTCATCGTAATGATCGCGATCTGCTTAGACAAATCACCCGTAAAACTGCTTACCGGATTGGGCGCTTTCTCGGCCGTACTGATGTTGGTATTCAAAAACAACATACTGAGCCTCGTTGCCGGAATCCAACTTTCAAGCAACGACAGCCTGCATGTGGGCGACTGGATTGTAGTCGACGGCACTAACGCCAACGGCACTGTGCTCGATGTATCGCTTGTATCAGTCAAAATTTTAAACTGGGACAAAACCACCACATCGCTACCACCCTACAACCTCATCAGCTCGGGATTCACAAGCTACCGATCTATGCAACAAAGCAATACCCGACGTATTTGCCGCTCATGCATGATCGATGCCGACAGTATTGTAGCCACCACACCCGAGATGCTTCAAGAAATTAGCAAAGTGCCTTTCATGGCCGACTTCATCAACAAAAAACTGGAACAGAAAGCCGCCGGACAGGTCGCTGATGTAAACAACCCGGCCGGACTGGTAAACGGCACTATCGACACCAACTTAGGACTGTTCCGCGCCTATGTCAAAATGTGGCTCGATGCCAACCCCAATGTATCTCACGACAGCGACTGCTTTGTTTCCACCTTGGCACAGACTCCAACAGGAATCCCATTGCAAATATATTGCTTCACAGCCACATCGGCTTGGTTCCCCTACGAAGCAATTCAGGACACAATCTTCGAGCATGTCACAGCCATGCTGAGCGCCTTCCAACTCTATACATTTGAGAATCCTTCGGGTCGCGACACCATCATCGATGGCTATCTTAGCCCGGGCAAGGATATCACCAAAGTATACGGCATACCCGAACCTTTCTTCAAAGAGACGGCACAAACACCCCAACAAACACCCACCCCCGATTTGCAGAAATAGCCCTACAAGCCAATCAACATCAGAGCCACACACCACCGAGCCTACAATTCATGACTCATAGAGGCTATTTACTTTTAACTCGTATTAAGATTGAGAGTCAATTTTGAGATATTTTTCTAACGTAAAGAGGGAGTGTAGCGAGCTACACGACCGATGCACGGTAGAAAAATAGCCCAAATTGGCCTCAAGATTAATGCGAAACATATTCAAATAATCACTCTTTCATTAATATAACTATTTTAGTGTGTTAAAAGTAAACAGGCTCTTAGTCTTCTCCAAAGAGATCGCCGTTCTATAACCAAGCAATCGAGCAGTGACAATATTTGTTAAGCAGTCAATTTTTTGAATTGTTGGCAAGATGTATTAACTTTGTGCTCGTATGGAAAATTCTGCACAACAAACCTCAATAACTGAACCTGAACGTCGCGACGTGCTCAACGCCGATGACGTTGCACGCATGGCTCCCAAACTGGCCAAGCACCCTAAACTCATCAACGGTCTGCTCCACTTCCTGCAAATCGACAAGGTGAACGAATTACACGAACATAATATAGACCACCCGGGGCCGGCCTTCGTGCGCGGCATCCTCAACGACCTCGACATCAAAGTCAAAATCGATAACGAGCAGGTACTCGATCACCTTCCAGAGGGGGCATTCATCACTATAAGCAATCACCATTTTGGCGCGCTCGATGGCATTATACTTATCGACCTGATAGCCTCCCGCCGTCCAAAATACAAAGTTATGGTCAACATGTTCCTCAACCACATCGTGGGCATGAGGCCCAACTTTATCGCCGTAGATGCCATGGCAAGTGACGACCCGAAGAAAAAGGCCGTGAGCATGAAAGGCATCAAGGAAGCCATCATGATGGTGAGACATGGAGATCCCGTAGGCTTCTTCCCTGCCGGTGCTGTAGGCAAGATAAACTGGCGGCTACGCCTTAAGGATTGCCCGTGGAGATCAAATATCGTACGACTTATCGATCAACTGAACGTTCCGGTCATACCTATATTTTTCCACGGCAGCAACAGCTGGTGGTTCAACCTGTTAGGGCGCACAAGCTGGATTTTGAGATCGGCATGGCATCCACGCGAGGTGTTCCGCAAACGCGGCAAAACATTCCACGTCACCATCGGCGACCCGATAAGCGTTGAAGAACAAGCGCGACATAAAGGCTCACTCGAGGAATTCAGCAAGTTCCTACGGGAAGAAACCTATAAATTGCGCGATAAAAAACAGTAACAACCATTTTATTGACAATGGACTTGATTACTACAAGCGACAACAACCAACTGCAGTCGGCCAAAATGAGATTTGGCATAGTTGGTAACGCTCCGGCTCTTAACATGGCGCTGGAACGGGCGTTGCGTGTAGCACCCATTGACTTGTCGGTACTCGTAACCGGCGAGAGTGGTGCCGGTAAAGAATTTTTTCCAAAGATAATTCATCAATACAGCCCCCGCAAACACGCCCGCTACATAGCCGTCAATTGTGGTGCCATTCCCGAAGGTACAATTGACTCGGAACTGTTTGGTCATGAAAAAGGTGCCTTCACAGGCGCTGTTGCCACACGCAAGGGCTACTTCGAGGAAGCCGACGGTGGCACCATATTCCTTGACGAGGTTGCCGAACTGCCACTCACAACCCAGGCTCGACTACTTCGAGTGCTGGAGACCGGAGAATTTCTGAAGGTAGGATCTTCTACAGTACAGAAGACTAATATAAGAATTGTGGCTGCCACCAATGTGGACATGATCGATGCCGTGCACCGCGGCAAGTTCAGAGAAGACCTGTATTACCGACTATCAACTGTACAGATAGTAATCCCGCCACTTCGCGACCGTGGCAATGACATACTGCTGCTGGCACGAAAATTTGCCGCCGACTTCAGCGAACGTTACCGCACGCCACGCATCACGCTTGATGAATCAGCCTCTCGCCTGCTTCTGCACTACAATTGGCCCGGCAACGTACGCCAATTGAAGAACGTCATAGAACAATTGTCACTGTTTCAAGCAGGAAACGAAGTAAACTCCGATATTCTATCACCGTATCTTCCCGACATGGTCGACAGCTTTGCTCCCGTCGCAGCCAATACAGTAGCTTCGGGTGCTTACGACCGTGAACGCGACATGCTGTTCAACCTCATATTCCGACTCCAACGCGAGATTGACGAACTGCGATCCCGCCTTGACAACAGTCAACAGCACATGCCGGGACAAACGACGCTCACGCCCCATCTCGACATGAGCGACAACATGGATGCCCCAAACCGGCAACCGTTATCAACTTCCCTTATAAAATATAGCGATGACCATCATCGCCTTATCGACTTCACTCCGGCAGTAGAGACTCAGTCGGGCAATACACCCGATATAGCCTCCACACTCGAGGACACTGAACGCGAGACAATACGTAAAGCACTGGAACGCAACATGGGACGCAGACGCAATGCCGCTGCCGAGCTAAACATCTCCGAGCGCACCCTATACCGTAAGATTAAAGAATACAACCTCGAATGATAAAGCATATTCTCACTACACTGTTGGTTGCCATAGCACTCGCAACTCCGGGGTGCCGGATCAGCTACAAACTGAACGGCGCGGCTCTTGACTATACAGTTTACCGCACTATTCATGTAAGCGAATTTCCAATTCGTGCCGCTCTGGTATACCCACCTCTGCAACAGACCTTTGAGAATGAGCTACTCGACTACATCACCCGTAACACACGCCTACAGACGGTCGATGGCTCCAGCGACCTGTCGCTGGAGGGAGAGATAACCGGTTACAATCTCTCCCCGCAGGCAGTTACCGAGGATGCCTACGCATCAAAAACCCGACTCACTATCACTGTACGCATCAAATACACCGACACCAAAAACGAAAAAAACGATGTCGACCAAACATTCTCGGCCTATCGTGACTTCGATTCCAGTGAGTTGCTCACCGACGTTCAGGACGAGCTATGTTCAACAATCTCCAAAGAGCTTGTTGACCTTATTTTCAATGCAACCTTAGGAAACTGGTAACCCGACCATGGAAAAAACTATCGAGGATTTAAATTCACTTCTCTCAACGCCCAACGATCAACCGGTCGATTCCCAACTGGCAGCACGACTTTGCGACCGTGCTCCGACATTCCTGCTACCTGTGATTCTGCAGCTCCGACACCCTCATCCCGACACTTCAGATGAAGAACAAGAGCGTCTTGTAAATTTCATAGCACTGTCAATTCCCGAGCCAGCCCGCACACGTTTACTGATTGACCCCGAAGGCACCGGACGCTACGACAAGTTCTACCCCTTGGAACAAATCGACACCACCCCCGACACCAACGATGCCATCGACACCTTCCTGTCAAACTATGGCAACATCGACCCCGAGGAGGAAGAATTGCTGAACCGCATGATTTTTAATCCGGTACCCGACTACGCGGCCCAACTTGAAAAAGAGACCCCTACACCGGCACCGGCCATTGATGAGCAAGACCGGCTGCTTGATGCATTCATAGCTGCCGACCATACCTTGCCAAGCAATAATAAAGAACCGGAGCCACAGATAGAAGAACCTGCCGTAACCACTCCACGCGCTCCCGCAGGATCACTATTGAGCGAATCTTTGGCCAAAATTTTCATAAAACAGCACAATTATCAACGTGCTTTTGAAATTATAAGCTCATTAAGCTTGAATTATCCGGAAAAAAGTATTTACTTTGCAGACCAATTGCGTTTCCTGCAGAAACTGATCAAAAATAGTGAAGCGCAAAAACAACAAAATGTAATAGCTAACAAAAAATAAAATGCAACAAGTTTTAATCGTTATCGCAGTTATCATTTCGATTGTACTTATCGGTGCAGTCCTCGTTCAAAAATCCAAAGGTGGTGGCCTTTCATCTTCATTTGCCGGTGCTAACCAAATCATGGGTGTGCGCGGAACCAATTCTTTTATCGAAAAAGCCACTTGGACTCTCGCTATCATCATATGCTTCGTTTCTTTGCTCTCAGGCATCCTGATGCGTGGCGAAAACACAGCCAACCAGCCTATGGTAAAGGACGTTAACCCTGTTGATCAGTTCACAACTTCTTTCGACACCAACGCTACTGAGGAAACAGCCGCCACTGACGAAGCCGCTCCGGTTCTCGAAGTTACCGAAGAAGCTACCGAGACAGCTACTGAAGAAGCTCCGGAAGCTAACTAATCAAAAATACAAACGAGAACTTAATCAAAAATACAGCCGGCACGCCAAACATTGCGTGTCGGCTACAACTTTATAAATGAAACAGGATCCACACATTGAAGAATCTACATCCCGGCATGCCGCGACACCGGGAAACAATATTCTTAGCCTGCTGCTTAAGTTTGTCGTTCCCGCTATTATAAGCGTTGGCCTATGCTGGATTCTGTTTCGTGATGACAGCCTAGCCGAGATGCTCGAAATCATTAAAACCAAATGTGATTTTGTGTGGATCGCCCTGACGCTGATCGTATCGGCTTTCAGCAACGTGTTCAGAGCAATGCGCTGGGGTATACAACTCGAGGCGACAGGTATCAAATGTAAATTCAGCGAACTGCTATACAGCATTTTCGGCACCTATGCCGTTAACCTCGTGTTTCCACGCTTAGGCGAAGTGTGGCGCACGGGCTACATCGCCAATCGGCAAGACGCCAACTTCGGCACAGTGTTTGGCACAATGATAGCCGACCGCTTCGCCGATCTTATAACCGGATTGCTGTTCACTGCAGCTACAATTTTTGTAGGACACTCGGCAATCAGCGCCTTTATACACAAGTATCCCGATGGATATGAAAAACTCATGTCGGCTGCCTCTTCACCATGGCTATGGTGCGCCTTAGGAATCATGGCCATCATAATCATTCTCGTCCTAAAGTATGTACGCAACAACTTCATAAACAGGTTGCGAAACTTCGGCCAAGAGTTGTGGGACGGCTTTTCATCAATCGCCACAATGAAACACAAGTGGATGTGGTTGCTCTGGACGCTATTACTGTGGGGTGCCTATTTAGGACAAATGTATCTATCATTTCTCGCTTTTCCCTTTACACGTGAAATCTTAGCCAACAATGGGTTCACACCTATTCTTATATGTTTCACATTGGGAACAATCGCGATGGGCATTCCAAGCAACGGCGGGATAGGCCCTTACCAGCTTGCAATCATATTTGGATTGATGTTCTATGCACCGATATCAGATGGCTCGATAGCAACAAAGGCCTTCGAACTTGACTCGAAAGCCTTTGCAAATCTCATTTTAACATCCAATACCCTTCTTACAATCATATTGGGGCTTTGGACTTTTGCAGCTATAGCTTTAGGTAAGAAGAAAGCTCATCTACCGGAATAACATAGGCAGGACAACCTTCATAGCCGGCTGCTATGCTGTACTTGGGATATGTAAACACTATGCCAAGCGATGTAACACCAACATGGTAAACAGGGAAATTGTCAACCGTAATAGGTGAGTCGGGCATTACAAAATCATTCAATGATTTCAGATACTCCTCAACCGTCTGGCCTTTGTCCTTGGCGATAATATCAACTAATTTCTCGCGAACAACCTTCTGACCATCTTTACTGAACATGCTGTCAAAGTCATAAGCTTCGGCAGTAGCTGTATTGAATGTTTCAAAATAGGTATCTACTTCACCATGTGCTCCTCCGGTATAGAAATCGGCATAGACCGCATAAGTAATATAATTATCCTTACCATAAACCGGTCGGATGTCGACATTCAGTAAATAACCATTGGTAACAGTATCAGTCGCAAACTGGCGCGCATAGTCAACAAACTGTTGGCCAATGACATCAAGATCGGCCGCTAACTCGGTAGGATTGTCGGCCGATACAGGTGCCACAGCCGAACTATCGGCAATCACCTTGAAGTAATCGACAATCGTGTGGTAAAGTTTATTGGTGATGGCACTGCTTTGAGCAGGAACAATAGCACGCACTGACATAAAGAATTGACCGGAAGCATCTACATTATATATACGGTCTATCTCTGAAAATGAAACACTCTTACCATCAATATTTAAAATTGTATCGGTAACCGAATTCACTTTGACCGTAACACTGTTCTCTTCTATTAGATCATCCAGTTCTTCAACTGTGGCATCGGTCTTTGTCGCCTTAGAACCACATGAAGCCATAAATAAAGTCGATGAGGCAGCTATAGCCACCATGAAATTCAATGTTTTCATAATTTCAGTTTTATTGTTACGTGTTTACTCGTTTTATAGACTGCAAATATAACAATTTGCTACCGGATATTGTTCTCGACATGACCTCAAACCCTGGTTTCGTGACCAAATGGACAGCAAATGTTTTAAAAGTTGTTAACACTAAGGTCGATTTTTGGGCTTCAATCGTTAATAAAACAGCGGCATTGTGTATCTTTGCATTGTCTATGTGCATTAGCCAAGGCTCGTTTACAACCCAAACAGGTTGAATATTAACGAATTGAATTTAACATGACCGAATATTCCAATAATATATTGACCAACCTCATCGGCGAGGCTGCGGCAAAACAGCCCGAAGCAACAGCTTACTTTTATCAAAAAGATGATTCATGGCTACCTGTTACCTGGAGGGAGTTCAGCAATACAGTTGATTATGCTTCAATGGCATTAGAGACATTAGGTATCACACCCGGTGAACGTATCGCCATATTCTCTTCTAATCGTCCCGGTTGCCTTGTAGCTGATTTTGCAGCATACTCGATGCGCGCTGTTCCCGTCTCGCTTTACGCTACGAGCAGTGCCCAACAGGTTAAATATATTCTTAACGACTCGGGTGCCCGGCTCATTTTCGTCGGGAACAACACTCAGTTGAAGGCTGTGCTTGAAATTGCAGCCTATTGCCCCAAACTTGAGCATATAATAGGTCTTTGTGACACGGTTGACACTCCTCCTAACGAATCGCGATTCATCTCTTATAATGACTTTATAGCCTTAGGGGAAGCCGGATCGGATGATTGCCATGCAACAGTTGAACGTCATCGTCGCGAAGCCCTCGACACCGATATTGCAACCTTGATATACACATCAGGAACCACCGGAGAACCTAAAGGGGCGGTTCTGCCCCACTCCTGTTTCAACGCTTGTCTGGAGACCCACCGCCGCTGGCTCGTAAATGTAACCGACAAGGACACATCGCTTTGCTTCCTGCCTCTTTGCCACATATTTGAAAAGGCGTGGACCTACTTCTGCCTGTGGCACAACGTGGTAGTATACATCAATACCGATCCACGCGAGATACAGACAGCCATCAAACAAGTACGCCCATCGTTGATGTGTAGCGTTCCGCGCTTCTGGGAAAAAGCCTATGCTGCAATTCAGGAAAAGATCCACACAATGAATCCAGCCATGAAATTATTGGTTAAGCATGCATTCAAAATTGGTCGCCGACGCAACATGCACTATAAACGCCTCGGACTCCCCATACCTAAATGGCTTGAGACACGCTATCGGTTCTACGACCGGTTGGTATTGTCAACAATTCGCAAAGCTATGGGTGTGGATCACGGCAACATGTTCCCGACAGCCGGAGCACCACTCAGCCCCAACATCATTGATTTTTTTCAATCGTGCGGCGTAAACATAATCATAGGATATGGATTGTCTGAAACCACCGCCACAGTATCGGCCTATCCATTCACCGGCTGGGAACTTGGTTCGGTTGGCAAACCTATCGAGTGTGTAGAAGTCAAAATCGGAGAAAACAACGAGATTCTTGTCAAAGGTCCTACCATAATGAGCGGCTACTATAACAAACCCGAAGAGACAGCTG
>CANOKG010000087.1 GCA_947566655.1 uncultured Muribaculaceae bacterium
CGCATAAAATTGACACTCGATCTTAATACGAGTTAAAACCAGACAGGCTCTAAAATTTAAAAGAATCCTCTCAGTATAATTCTTAATTTTTAATTTTATCCCCCCATGCTGTCTCTACGTGTAGCGTTGAGGTACCTTTTTTCTAAGAAGTCACACAACGCAGTCAACATCCTTTCTATGGTCTCGGTGGTCGGGGTCGCTATAGCGACAATGGCCATGGTGATCATATTGTCGGTGTTTAATGGATTCAGCGATATGGCGGCAGGGAAATTGTCGTTGATGGATCCCGACCTTTTGGTAATTCCGGCTAAAGGCAAGGTGTTATTGAATGCCGATTCCTTAGCCGATGCTATTGCCCGGCGGGATGATGTTGCTGTCGCGGCTCCGCTTATAAGGGAACAGGCTTTGGCTGTGACTCCCGACGGGCAGATGCCCGTCACTTTGCAAGGTATGACTGTGGAGGCTGTAGGAGCGACCGGCATGCAGGGTATAATGCTTGACGGCGAGGCGTTGGTCGGTTTTGTTGATGACGAGGACTCGGCTCTTGACAACAGTGCGGTTTGTGTGCTTAGCGTCGGGGTCGCAGTCGAAACAGGACTCAGGGGCGGGTTGGAAAGTGTGGTGCAGGTTTATGTACCCCGTCGGCGCGGACGCATAAATCAGGCTAATCCTATGACAGCATTCCGTGGAGATACACTGCTGGTGGCAGGTGTCTACAGGGTGGAGCAAGCCGAGTATGACAACGACATGATTGTTGTACCGATAGAGGTGACACGCTCCCTGCTGGAGTATGATAATGGCGAGGCATCGGCTGTGCAGCTGTTTTTAGTTGCAGGAAAGGATATAAACTCGGTAGCACGCGATTTAGAAAAAGAATTGGGCGAAAATTACCGTGTGCTCGACCGAATAGCTCAGCAGCAACAGGCTTTCAATATGATAGCTGTCGAGAAATGGGTTACGTTGCTTATGTTGGCCTTCATCCTGGTTATCACTTCGTTCAACATCATATCGTCAATGTATATACTACGGGTCGAAAAACAGGGAAATGTAGCGGTGCTCAGGGCAATGGGTGCTACACCGGCCTTTATAAGAAGTATTTTTGGCTGGCAGGCACGGCTTATTACTATTGCAGGGGGAGCCATAGGACTATTGCTTGGAACTGTGGTGACATTGATACAGCAATGGGGTAAGGTGATCAAGCTTCAGGCCGGTGACATGTCAAGCCTTGTTGTAGAAGCTTATCCCGTGAGATTGGAGCCGGTCGATCTCGTCCTGGTGGCGGTAATTGTTATTGTGGTGGCATTTCTAAGTTCACTAAGTACTTATTGGTCGAAATCATGAAACCGTTAATTGAACTTGACAGCGATAAATTGTTTTTTGGAACCACGGCTATTGACAATCGGTCGCGTGTGACCTTGCCGCGAGGTGTCACGGTAGTTATAGGCGCCAATGGTGCCGGTAAATCGATGTTGGCCGATATCATAGAGCGTGGCCGAAATTTCCGCACCAACCGTATAAAGTTCACAGGTATAGATCATCCGGTTGTTAAGAAGGTGGAATTTGCTGATATCCACTCTCTAAGGGGTATCAATGCTGCAGGCTATTACCAGCAACGCTATGAGGCTACAATGAACGATGAGGTGCCTACGGTAGCCGAAGCTTTGAGTGCCGGTTATGATCTTGAACTTATAAGAGAACAATGTGAACTCCTCTCGCTTGACAATGTTCTGGAGAAACGAATAAATTACCTTTCGAGCGGTGAACTGCGCAAGCTGTTGGTTGCTACAGCTTTGGTGTCGTGTCCCGATCTTCTTATACTTGATAATCCTTATATAGGCCTTGATGTCGATTCTCGACGGGTGCTCGATGTTGCCCTTGAACACTTGGTGTCGACCGGAGTGAACATCATGCTTATAGTTTGTGATCCGTCGGATATTCCTAACTATGCTACGGCAGTGTTGCCGATGGTCAAAATGTCGGTGCAACCTATTATCGAGGTCTCGATGCCGGTTGAACAACTTCGTGACTCTTTGATGTATCTTTTTGACTACGCTATTGATACGGCTCGATTGCCTCGACCGTTGAGAGTCGATGATGAACCTGTCGGTGAGATTGTATCGTTCAATAATTGTAAAATCAACTATGGACCGAAGGTGTTGAAAGAGAGTCTTTCATGGACAGTGCGCGACAATCAGCGTTGGGCGCTGAGTGGTCCCAACGGTTCGGGAAAATCGACAATACTGAGTATGATCAATGCCGATAATCCGGCCCGATACCGCTCCAACATCACGCTCTTTGATTCTCCAAGAGGAAGCGGAAAAAGCATCTGGGATATTAAACGACGCATCGGATATGTGTCGCCCGAGATGCGTCTCTATTTCAGCGGTACGGGCAAGGTACTCACCGTCATAGGCCAAGGTCTGATAGATACTGTAGGTGGCTTCGTGAAACTGAAACCCGACGAGGAGGCACAGGCCGCTCTATGGATTGACCTGTTGCATCTCGAGGAGTTGGCCGACCGGAATTTCAACACGCTCTCAGCCGGCGAGCGTCAACTTGTACTTTTGGCACGGGCTATGATAAAGCAACCTCGATTGCTCATTCTCGACGAGCCTATGCATGGACTTGATTATGGACGTAAACGTGCTCTCCGGGCGCTGATAAATTATTTTGCGGCCAGAGCCGACAAGCCCGGGTCGTGTTACCCGATGTCGCTCATATATGTAACCCACCACTTTGAGGAGCTTCCCGAGTGTATAAATCAGTATATCACGCTATGATACTCAAACGTCTGTCGGTTAATAACTTTAAAAATATACAGGAAGCCTCGCTCGACTTCTCTCCCTCGATCAATTGCCTGCTCGGCAACAATGGTATGGGTAAAAGCAATCTTCTTGACGCTATCTACTTTCTTAGTTTCGCACGTAGTTTCAGTGGCATGGCCGATAGTAAATTGATGCTTCGTGGCAGTGACTTCATGATGCTTCGCGGTGAATATCGGCGCAACGGGTTGGATGAGGAACTTACTGCAGGGTTGGTCGCAGGCCGACGTAAATCAATGAAGCGTGCAGGTAAAGAGTACCAGCGGTTGAGCGACCATATAGGCCTTTTCCCCGCTGTGTTGATTTCTCCGGCCGATGGCGATCTGATAACCGGAACGGGCGAAGAGCGTCGCCGCTTTATGGATATAGTGATATCACAGAGTGATACTGTGTATCTTGACCATCTCATAAGGTTCGGCCGGTTCCTGCAACAACGTAATAAGATGCTTCACGACCGCGTGGTTGACCATAATCTGTATATGGCCATCGAGACTGCGATGAGTGTATCGGCTCATTATATTACTGATCGTAGGCGACAATGGGTCGATGAGCTGACTCCGATTTTCACACGTCTTTATCGCCTGATTGCCGGTGACGGTGAAACACCCCGCATAACCTACAGGACTCATTTAGCCGATGATGTTGCCTACGAGGCGTTGCTTGATAATGCGCGGCGTCACGATGAGGCGGTCGGACACACCAGTGTGGGGCCACACCGCGATGACTTGGAGTTGGAACTCAACGATCTGCCGGTGAGACGTGCTGCAAGTCAGGGACAATGCAAGTCGTTCACCATAGGGCTAAGGCTCGCGCAGTTTGAATTCTTGCACCGCTCGGCAGGTCTTACACCGTTGTTATTGCTCGATGACATCTTCGATAAACTTGATGCCACACGGGTAGAGCGAATAGTGTCCATAGTAAGAGACAGCCAGTGGTTCGGACAAATATTTATAACCGATACCAATCGCGATCACCTCGATTCGATAATGAGGCTGACCGGTGCCGAATACCGTATGTGGTTGGTTGATAATGGGAATTTTACAATGATATGAAGCGCACCGATCCACTCTCGATAAAGGAGCTTATAGATAAGGTTCTCGATGATGACAGTGTGCGTGATGCAGCGCGTGCCCAACGCCTGTGTTACCTATGGCCCGATATTGTAGGCCAGGGGATTAACCGTTACACCACCCGTCGTTATGTTGCTGATGGTATACTTCATGTTTACCTGTCATCGGCTCCGTTGAAGAACGAATTGCAATTTCATCGCTCCCGTCTGGTCGAGTTGCTGAACGAGGCCGTGGGTGCAAACGTTATAACCGATATAAATATACACTGATATGAAACAACCTATAGAAATTAAACCATCAACCAATCCGCGTGTTCCTGCGGCTCCACTTTACTATCATGCCGTGCCGTTGCAAATCAGGTTCAACGATATCGATATGCTCGGCCATCTCAACAACGGTGTCTACCTTAACTTCATGGATCTTGGCAAGGCTTCCTATTTCTCGGCAGTGATGGATGGAAATATCGAGTGGGACAAGATAGGTGTAGTGGTAGTCAATATTAATGTGAATTTCTTTTCTCCAACCTATATTGATAGCAAGATAAGCGTATTTACCGCGGTTACCGCTATATCACAACATAGCCTGACCATGGATCAGCGCATTGTTGATATAGTAACCGGTGATGTGAAATGTCAGGCAACTACAATCATGGCGGGATTTGACATGAATAACGCCTGTTCGGCTCCGATAGCTCCCGAGTGGCGGGAGGCTCTCGAGCGCTGGGAACAACGCCCGCTCAGTGTTGATCGATAGCCGGGAGTTGACCGGAATAATAAAGGTGGGCACCTTCACAGGAACCCACCTTTTTCATAACCAAAATTCAAGTATATTATCGTCTAACAAAGTTGCATAAAGCAAAATACAGCGTCACTACAATGGTGACACTGCAAAGATAATGCTAAGATTGATAGGATGTTGTTAAAATCTATTGAATAACAATAGTTAAAAATCGGTCAGCCCTATTGCACGAAGTGCATCGTCAAGGCCGGTGATATAAACTACCCTGTTGTCGCGCTTAAGCCATGTAAGCTGTTTCTTGGCATAGACACGGGTGTTCTTGCCTATGCGGGCTATTGCCGTATCGCGATCCATCGAGCCATCGAACATGGCAAACAGTTCCTTGTATCCCACGGTGTTAAGCGAGTTAAGATGGCGTAGGTTGTATACACTCTGAGCCTCGTCTTCCAATCCTTGTTCTATCATTATGTCAACACGGCGGTTTATGCGGTCAAAAAGTATCTCACGCAAGGGGTTCAATGCCAGTTTTACGATGTTGAATGGACGTTGGGCATGACGGCCGGTAAGTAACGACGAGTAGGGGACTCCGGCTTCCATCGAGATTTCCAACGCGTGAACAAGGCGTTTGTGATTGTTAAGATCGGGGGCGGTCGACAGGTACATGGGATCAAGTTTGGCCAACCGCTCTTTCACGGCATCGAGCCCTCCGGTGGTATAGACTTCGAGAGCTGCCAGGCGGTTGGAATCAGAAACTGTAGGAAGTTGGTCAATGCCGTTGCACACGGCATCGATATACATCATTGACCCGCCGCACATTATAGCATAATCGCTCTGTTTCCACAAGTGTGGAAGCAGAGCGAGAACTTCTTCTTCAAAACAGGCTGCGCTGTAGTAGTCGTCTAATGACAGATTTCCGACAAAATGATGCCTCACCCGGTTGAGTTGTTCGGGAGTGGGAGCCGCTGTACCTATAGGTATCTCGCGATACATCTGGCGCGAGTCGGCCGATATGATCTCGCTGCCGAGTCGCTCAGCCAGTTCTATTGCCAAATCAGTCTTACCCGATCCGGTAGGTCCGGTAACTACTACAAGCGTCTTGCGGTGGGTCATTTGGGTTGGGCTACCAGTTTAGCTATTTCCACTATCACCTGCATAGCCTTTTCCATCGAGGGTATAGGCAGGAACTCATAGCGACCGTGGAAATTAAGGCCTCCGGCAAAGATGTTGGGGCATGGAAGACCTTTGAACGAGAGTTGAGCACCATCGGTGCCGCCTCTTATAGGCACTACTACGGGTGTGACATCGGCCAGTCTCATCGCTTCTTCGGCTATCTCCACCACATGCATTACCGGTTCTATTTTCTCACGCATGTTGTAGTACTGATCGTTGATCTCGATCGACGCACAGTCGGGAAACTCATTGTTGATCTTGCGGGTGAGATGCTCGAGCTCTTTCTTGCGGCGCTCAAAGCGATCCCGGTCATGGTCACGAATTATGTAGGTAAGCACAGTTTCTTCAACCGATCCATTAACCGAGATCAAGTGGTAGAATCCCTCATAGCCCTCGGTGTGTTCGGGTGTTTCCCAACGTGGTAGCATGATGATGAACTGGTTGGCGATGCGCATCGAGTTTATCATCTTGTGCTTGGCATATCCCGGGTGAACGTTGCGTCCCTTGAAGGTGACACGGGCTACGGCTGCATTGAAATTCTCATATTCCAATTCTCCAATCTCACCGCCATCCATGGTATAGGCCCAGTCGGCACCAAAAAGATCTACGTCAAATTTGTGGGCGCCTTGTCCTATCTCCTCGTCGGGATTGAAGCCTACGCGAATCTTGCCATGTTTAATCTCCGGGTGGTCGATAAGATACTCTACGGCCGATATTATCTCAGCCACACCGGCTTTGTCATCGGCCCCAAGCAAGGTATTGCCATCGGTAACGATAAGGTTCTGTCCTTGATAGTGAAGTAATTCGGGAAATTCGGTGGGAGAGAGTACTATACCTTTGTCTGCATTAAGGGTGATGTCACCACCGTCATAGTCGCGAACTATGCGAGGTTTCACGTTATGCCCCGACATGTCGGGCGATGTATCCAAGTGGGCAATGAAGCCTACGGTGGGTACCTGGTGATCAACGTTTGACGGCAATGTTGCCATCAGGTAGCCATTGTCATCAAGTGTAATCTCTTCAAGACCGAGTGAGCGCAGTTCTTTTTCCAGAAAACGAGCAAAAGTCATCTGTCCCGGTGTCGAAGGTGTAAGATTTGTAAGTTCGTCACTTTGAGTGTCAAACGACACGTATTTTAAAAATCGGTCAACAATATGTGTCATGGTATAATAATTTTTGACAAAGGTAGCTATTATTACATTGTTTCACAAATTCTATTACTGCCCCGTAAGGTTTGGATGTGCTGTTTAAAGTGTGAAGTCAAGATGAAGTATGTGTTCTGTGGTAGGAACACTTTATTCAACCAATGGTAATCTGTGAAATGTATCGTAGTTGAGCATCCAATCGATTTGATTTTCTAATGGATATAGATATAATGTTGACGACTGTGTGATTTTTCCATCAGTGATTTTTATACGTAACAATTTGTTATATATTAAATTAAACTTTTTAGAGCCTGTCTGGTTTTCCCGGAGGTCATCTTCCTGTTGACTCATAATCGTAAAATTAAAAAAATTAGTAATCAATATTTTATACGAGATATTTCTAAAATGCTCTTTCTGGAGAGCATTTTACATCCTAAAGTGTTGTCTGGAAAGAGCATTTATCTATGATTGCGCCAAAACATAAATTGACAGAACCTCCGGCAGGGGATTTTTTGGTTGACGAGAAATATCTGCTTGAAGTCGGAGGCCCATCAAAATCGTTCAAGCGGATAGCCAATATTCCGGATAGCTTTGTAGTGGCGGATGACGAGGAAACAGGATTCGGTAACAGAATCCCAATGTGGCTGTTCGGTTTTCTCTATTGACAGTCATTTGAATATGTCGCATACTACTATGGCATCGGCTGACTTCTGTGGGTTCGTTGTTACTGCTTGCCGTACACGGCTCGCCCCACAGACCTCCCCGATTAAGAACATAATCTTTCAGCATTATACTCTCTTGATTTACTCTTGTCAGTCCCGATAGTTATTAGGCTTCGGTTTGCTATGCAACCTTACCTCTGAATTCAAGCCTTATATCAAGTTTCTGTCCGTAGAGCCAGACTTTTCAAAAATAAAGACACCATGTTGCCTGGCAACTCGGTGTCTTAAAGTATATGTAAGAGTGTGTTAAAACCAGACAGGCTCTTAATCAAGGATTATGTCTGACAAATGCGGTGTTGTCAGTATTATATTTCTTCAAAGCCTCCGAGTCCATCCTCATTGTCATACCACCTAAGTTCCCTAACTTCATCGCCTCCATTCCATCTTCTGTAAATAATATAGTTATCACGATCTGTATCGGGTATTACAATACCGATTTTAACAGAGATTGTATCATTACTGAGAAATTTGTATTTTTTTGGTTTCTCAATCTCAAAAATAGTTACATCGTTTTGATTATAGTATCTACGATCGTAGATTGTATCACTATTATCCATACTATTTACGCCCAACCACTTCAACATCTTATGTCGGTTTATAAAGGTTGTATCTATTACACCGGTCTCCAGATTTTGCTCAAATATAGCAACGTATGTATCATATGTTGTATACTCGTAGCCATAAATTATTGTATCCTCCGGTACTGCATAGGTTATTATCCTCACAGCTTTCAAGTCACCTACCGTATCCAAACTCGATGTTATCCGGTAGGGCCTTACAAAATACTTACACTCGCCGAATATTGAATCGGTACATGTAGGGCGGTGTTCGACAACACGAGGTTTGTACAGATTCTCTGCTGGTTGCAAAACAGCTTGTGAATCTACAGTTGCAACAGTATCAATATTATCAGTCGACGTGGTGGGTTGACTAATCTTTTGTCGACCATTACAGCCGATCAACATAACAATAAACAGAGCGATTGTAACATAAATTGATTTCATAGCGTATAATTTTAATTATTGTTGTAAAACAGTAGCATCAACTTTGGGAGGAATAATAACTATTTTTATAGGATGTTTCGGTGGTTCTGGAGCTTGAATTACCACTTCTGGTAAATCAAGAAATATTGCTCCGTGCTGCTTTAATTCAAGCATCTTTTGAGGATCTTTAAGAGAATTCCTATTACCTGGATTTACAGGATCTACCCGATTGCCTTCCACGTACATTTCATAGTGCAAATGTGGTGACCACTGATTGATTATTCCTTTGCCGGTTCCTCCGATTTTGCCAATCAGTTGTCCTTCCGACACTTCGGCACCAACTTTTATATCTGATTCTATTGAATTTAAATGCATGTAATACGTCGAAACATAGCCATCCTTAGATTGAATTTTGACTCTGTTGCCACCCGAATCACCGTCTTTATAACTTGCGACTCTTACGACGGTACCCTCATGAGTGGAATATACGGGTGCTCCTAAGTCAAAGTCTCCCGTGCCAATATTTATATCAGTGCCGGAGTGTGGATTTTTGAATCCTTTTCTAATTTTCCCGAAGTTATCGGAAAATTTGGGAACTTGTCCTTTGTATGGATTATCAACTGGCCATACTCTTTCACCGGTGGGGTCTATGTACATTATCGGGTTGGCTGCACAGTATAGGTAGGG
>CANOKG010000088.1 GCA_947566655.1 uncultured Muribaculaceae bacterium
GGGTAGGGGAATGCACGCTCAATGGATTGGTCAGATACTCACAAGTCATTTCAGAAACATATAGTTCACCGTTGGTATGGGCCGATGAAACGAATATTGAAAGTATAGCGGGAAGTATATATATAAGTCTTTTCATTGGTGACGATATTCCGGTAGTTAATATTGCAAATCTGAAAGGCTTTATGTTGAAATTTAGCGATTTTCAGGAATCACTGCACAAATATTCATAACTTCTTGTTCAAAAGTATCTCTGTTTATCGCCTTATTCCTAACTTGTGTCCTATGGTTGAATATTGTCTGTGGAGAATAAAATAGCAAAGTGGCAATCCTATTACTATCGGTAATACCCATTCTTATTAATGCAAATATTCTGAGATCGGTGTTCAATAATTCATTTTTCTTTGGTAGAATTGCTTTGTCGGGTTGTAACAGGTGATTGAATTGCGTTATAAAATCGGGATATAATTTCAAAAACGCCGTATCAAAGGTCTTGAAGATTTCACGCAGTTCGGTTTCGGTCGGTTTGGCATAATTGTTGACAATGCGTGTCAAATCTTCAATCTGACCAACTTTGAGTTTCAGAGCAACTGTTGAGTGAAAACGGTTGAATTTTTCTATATATGCAGCACACAAGTCCATGAACAGACCGGTAAATTTAAGCCGCATGGCAGTGGCTTGAGACAGTTTCTCATTAAGATGCTGAAGTTGTGTGTTCAGAATTGATTGTTCTTGTCTTGAACTTTGAACCTTTTTCTTTTCTCTTAGCACTAAAAATATTACAATGACGACACCCAATAACAAAATAGCGATGCATAGTACATATAATTTCAATCGACGGTTCTGAGCTGTGACTGTATCTTGATATTCAAGGATAATATCAGGGAATTTTGCGGATATTTCCAACATACGCAGTCGATTGTTATAGAATATCGCATCATCAAGCGAATATTTGAGATATCGGTTTGCTGTCTTCAAGTCTCCACCATTGGTCTTTATATCAAGAGCGAGTTGTTGCAATGCAAGATTCTCCTTTAATGGTGTTATCTGGTCTGATATGGCAGCGTTTATAAGCCATTCCCTATAGCGGTCTTTATCACCGAGTTCTTTGTAAGCTAATGCAAGTCCATAAGCGGCTTGTGCAAACAATCTCACATTTTGTGGCGTTGAATCCAGAACCGTCATGTAATGATCCCGTGCAGTTTTATAGTCGTTCAGCTTGAGGGAATAATCTGCAAAATGGTAATGGTAGGCAGGAGTATCCTTGTTGGTTATTGACAGTAATGAGTCAAGATAAACGATGCTTAGATCTTTATAATCTTTGGCAAAACCTGTTTTGCCTGAGTATTCAGCCCACACTCCGTAGGTCCACTCCATTGCTGAATACAACTCTGAACGTGTAGAGATATCAAGCATTGATGCATTAATGGATTTCAAAAGATTCTCAGCTTGACTGAAGTGTCCTGAGGTAGCCAGTGAAAGGGCTCGGTGAATCTTCACCATGCTTTTTTGTTCATAGGAAGCATTCTCACCTAATAGAGCTTCGGCTTTGTCAATGTACACCATTGCTGAATCAAACCTGAAAGTCAGATACTCTTTGTATAGCGCATCATAATATTCCAACTTTTTGTCGTCGGGCAGTTTTTGATTGAGTGTGGTTTTCAAGCTGTCTATTCGAGCCTCTTTTGCCTCCACATATGTCGTTCTTTGCTTAAGCACATCCTCCAACCTGGAAAGATCGGTGGTGGCGGCAAATGAATTCACTACCTTAATGGTCAGTAGTAACATTGTCAGTAGCCAATTATGCATAGTTCAAGTGTTTTTCGCAAAGATAATAATAAAATTTGAGTCCCCAAGTACTACCTTCAAATTATGTATCACATCGTGCATATCATTAATATCTAAGTAATAACATTTGATAAATTATACTTGTTGACTACCTGTACACTCCCCTGTATTGACATCGCTTTGGGAGTGGCATACCTTTGCGGTACAAATTTAAAATATCATGAAACAGAAGTCGTTAATTCTAATTTCACTCATTGCGATGCCGCTCCTCAGTTGGTCTTCTCCGGTGGCGGCCGCAGAAGTCACCGACTCCATAGCGTTGGTGACTGAAAAAGGAGAAGAGCGGAATGTGATGCTCAACGCATCAGATGCAACAAAGCCCCGTGAGATCCAAATAGGGCTTCCGAGCGAGGATGTTAATGTCTATGAGAATGGTCTTCCGGCCGTCTATTCCTCAACAGTGCATCAGTTGGCACGCCATTGGCGTAGCGATGCGAGTCTAAATAGTGTCAGTTTGATAAATCCAATGGAATCAGCTATAACTACGGGGAATATCGCCTACTCAGTCGACAGCTATTCCAAGTTGGGCCAAAGAGAGTTCAAAGGAATAGTCAACTATCATACCAATCTGTTCGGGTGGCAAAACTTAGACATGAACATATCGGGTGGTATTACTGATAAATGGCAATATACGGCAAGTATATACCAGAATTTTGATCCCGGAAGTTTCAAACCGAAGTTCACTGACTATTCTGACCGCACCCAATTGTATCATGTAGGTGTCACCCGTTTGTTTGGAAAAGGAAGTATCAGTATATTATATAAGTTTTCAAAAAGCAACGGGCTTGGTTCAATGGTCAATGCAGCTCCATTCATCTATGTGGGGGATGGCGGTGTCAAGGAGATCCCCGGTTTCTCTTTAGGAACTACGTCATATGCACCAATAGGCGGTGAATTTAAATATATGGATGTAATGGACGGCCAGATCAAATCAGGTCGTTGGGGCGATTTTACAAATAATCAGGCTCATGAAGTTTCAGTTCTGTCAGATTATAAATTGGGAAATGACTGTATGTTGAATCTGAGAGCAAAATATATGGACGCTCCTAATGCAAACTATGTCGATTTTGGGGGAAGCTCGATTTTCAAGGCTACTGATGCCGACAACTTGTTTGAAGATGATTCCGACACTCCATATACCGGCCTTGCAGAAGGACGTCGCACATGGATTCACATCGGTAAAGTAAAGAACATCCTTTTCACCGGAGAGCTGACAAAGCGTTTGGGAAGTCATGACTTACGTTTCGGATTGAATGAGTGGTATTACAATCTTGATTATCATTCGTCATCTTTCCAATGGATAGGTACTGTTTCGGCTTATCCCGGTATCCTTACAAAAAAATATGCTGATGGGACATCAGATAAGTTCAGGGGATTCAATGAACTGAGTCCTGAATATACAAATGGTTATGAGAACAAACTGGCATTCTATCTTACCGACAACTGGAATATAACGTCTAAATTCAATTTGTATTTTGGCGGAAGATTGGAATATTACAGAATGTCGGCAGATCAAATTCCGTTTGAGCGTTATTCTGGTTTTCATATCGGTGATATACATACTTATCCAGGTGCAAAAGGAAGTAATACCGTGAAAATTGAGCCTCGCCATGTGTTGAAAAACAAGTTGAATTATGCTGCTACATTGCAAGGCACATATCAATTTTCCAGGAATTTCGGAATTACTACCGATGCTACTGTTGCAACCCGCTTCCCGCGTATCAACGAATACGCAGGTACAGGACCTTCAGATGATCAGTATAAACGAGTCTCAATTCCACTGGTAAGAGGAGGTATAACATATAGGAACAATTGGATTGACATGACTTCAATGGTGACATATATATCAAAGTCCAACAATATAGACCAGCAGAATGTAACGAACCCCGGAACCACACAATCAAAGACAACACTTCTTATATACGGAATACAAACAATCGGCTGGACCACATCAGCAGAAATTCATCCTTTCAAAGGATTCAATTTTCATGCCCTGTTTACCTATCAGAAACCGACATACAAGAATTATTTCATAAAATCACCTTTCGAGGGTGTCCCTGACTTGAATGCCAATGGCAATATTGTCAAGGAGATACCTCAAATCCTAATCGAACTTGATCCGAGCTACAATATTACCAATGACGTCAGACTTTGGTTATCATTCAGATATTTCGGGAAGACATATGCTAATTTGACGAACGCGTTGTACTTCAGCGGACGGTGGGAAACATTCGGAGGTGTGACCTGGGATGTCAACAAACACATGACCATTGGGGCTACCGTTATCAATTTTCTGAATCAGAAGGGTGCGAGTGGCACAATTAATGGAGCGGAACTTCTGAGTAAGGATGAAGCTGGCAAATATAGAAACTATTACATGAGTGGTAATTATCTTCGCCCTTTCACTGTGGAGTTTAGCGCAACTTTTAAGTTTTAATATGACCTGTATTATATTTCAAGGTAAAAAAGATTCGTTTTAAGTTTAGATTGAACATTAACATCCAAAATCAATATTCATGAAAAGAGTATTTTCAATTCTTTCAGTATCGACGATAGCTATGACAGCTTTCGCACATTCCCAGGTAGGGAAAGTAATACGTATATCAACCGATAATACCGACCTTGTCCTGAAGGTCGGTGACAATAATCGTCTGTATCAGACCTATCTTGGACCGAAATTGCTTGATGAAAATGATCTTGCAAATCTTGATTGGGCTCAGCATGCAGGAAGCGATGGCTCTGTGTCAAAACGTGGTTGGGAGGCGTATTCAACATCAGGTAATGAGGATTTTTTCGAGCCGGCATTGGGTGTGACACATTCTGACGGGAATGCTACAACATACCTATACTATGTCGATTCTTCAGAAATGCCGGTTGATGGTGGAATCCAGACCGACATTCGCCTTAAAGATGACAAATATCCGTTGGAGGTCACACTTCATTATGTTGCATATCAGAAAGAGAACGTTATCAAAACGTGGAGTGACATAAGACATGAGGAAAAGTTTCCGGTTACTTTATCGGCCTACGCTTCGGCCATGCTTTATTTCAATGAACCGTCCTATTATCTGACTGAGTTCAGTAGCGATTGGGCAAAAGAGGCTCAGATGAGTAGTCAGCAGCTTCAGTTTGGCAAGAAGGTAATTGACACAAAACTTGGTAGTCGTGCCGCTATGCACACCCATCCTTTTTTTGAGATCGGATTGGATGGGCCGGTTAAAGAACAGTCGGGTGAGGTGCTTATGGGCACGCTTGGGTGGACCGGTAATTTCCGCTTTACTTTTGAGGTAGATAATGTCGGCAATCTGCGTGTTATTCCCGGTATCAATCCTTACGCATCCACTTACGAACTAAAATCCAACGAAGTATTTACCACTCCTGAATTCATTTTTACACTCAGCTATGACGGCGCCGGCCAAGGTAGCCGCAATCTTCACGATTGGGCCCGTAAATATTCGCTCAAAGATGGCGAAGGTTCAAGAATGACCTTGCTAAATAATTGGGAAAACACCGCTTTCGACTTTAATCAGGATATTCTTGCAGAGCTTATGAAGGAGGCTAAGCATCTTGGTGTGGATATGTTTCTTCTTGACGACGGATGGTTTGGCAACAAGTATCCCCGAAAGGACGATCACGCAGGACTTGGAGACTGGGAGGTTACCCACGACAAACTCCCGGGCGGGATAGCTGCACTCGTGAAATCGGCAAACGATGCCGATGTGAAATTCGGTATATGGATTGAACCTGAAATGGTAAATCCAAAGAGTGAACTTTATGAGAAGCATCCCGATTGGGTCATCGAGCAGCCTAACCGAGACACCTATTATTACCGCAATCAGCTCGTCCTTGACATGAGTAATCCCAAAGTTCAGGACTATGTTTACGGTGTAGTTGACAATATTCTGACTGAAAATCCCGATGTAGCGTATTTCAAATGGGACTGTAATAGTCCTATTACAAATATATACTCTCCATACAACAAGGATAAGCAGGGACAAATGTACATAGATCATGTAAGAGGAATCTATAATGTGCTTAGGCGTATAAAAGATAAATACCCTGATGTCCCGATGATGTTGTGTTCTGGAGGTGGCGCACGTTGTGACTATGAGGCTTTGAAGTATTTTACCGAATTCTGGTGTAGTGACAACACTGATCCGGTAGAACGTATCTATATCCAGTGGGGATTCTCTCAGTTCTTCCCGGCAAAAGCAATGGCAGCCCATGTTACAAGTTGGAATAAGAATACAAGCGTTAAATTCCGTACTGATGTCGCCTCGATGTGTAAGCTTGGCTTTGACATTGGTCTTCAGGATCTTAATGCCGATGAACTGGCCTATTGTCAACAGGCAATCGCCAACTGGAAGCGACTCCAGCCTGCAATTATGGACGGTGTGCAGTATAGACTGGTCTCTCCTTATGATGGCAATCATGCTGCCGTTGAATATGTGGGTGAGAGTAAAAATATGGGAGTGTTATTTGCCTATAACCTCTCGCCCCGTTTTCAAGAGAAACTTCAAAGGGTAAAACTCAAAGGCCTTGATCAGACAAGGAAATATATGGTAAAGGAGATAAATCTTATGCCTGAGGCTGGTTCTACATTTGCTCAAGATGGCAAAATATTCAGTGGTGACTACCTGATGAAGATAGGATTAGATGTATTCAGCAATACGCACAATACCAGTATGGTAGTAGAACTGACGGCACAGTAATTATCTCAATCATATTTCATGTACGCAAAATAGACTGCCTAAACTTGTGAACAGACCCCTAAAAGTTGGACAAATAACTTTTAGGGGTCATTTTACTTTTTAATCTATTGAGTCGGTATAGGGATAGAACCGAGCTGGAGCATAATATATAACGGTTAGAGAAGATTTTCGCGTTCAGTGATTTCAGCATCGGTCATGGTATAACCTCCAAGTGAACCTTCCTTTGCCTGAATGCAGATGTAGGTCATCGGCTCTGCCGAGGTGCATTTCAGATTGCGGTCGCAGTTGGTGGCAACACGGATTACGGAGCCTTCGGCTACGTTGAACACCTCATCGTTTACTTGGAACTTACCCTCACTGCTGAGTATGATGTAGTTTTCCTCGTTGGCTTTATGGGTGTGGAAGAATGGAACCGCTGCTCCGGTGGGGAGAGTGCCGAAAGAGATTTCGCATGAGGTGGCTCCGGTAGCGTCCTTTACAAATTGCTTGCCCTCGAATCCGAGGAGAGAGCCAACTGTGGCGTGGGCGAATTTCTCGCCTTTGTTCAATACTTTAACTTCGTTCATAGTCGAAAATTTGCTTTATTTTTGATTTTATATTAACTTTGCAGTCGTAAGCCGCTTTCGTTTTGATAGCGCAAAGTTAATGCGAAAAATCTTTCAAAACAAGACGTTACATAAAAGTAAGGCACTTACTTCCAGGTAACTATTTTTGATTATGAAGCCGTTACAGCTAAAAGAAAATTTAGAAAAATTTACTCGTATCGATGTGTGTCCCATACGCAACGTGGTTTCACGCTTCTCCGGCAAATGGCAGATGCTCGTTTTGTGTGTGCTTGCCGAGAATGAAGCAACCCGTTTCAATGCCATCGGCAAGGCTATTCCCGACATATCTCCAAAGGTGCTGACCGATACATTGAAGAATCTTGAAAGAGACAAGCTGGTGGAGAGAAAACTTTATGCTGAAATTCCTCCGAGGGTGGAATATTCACTTACCGAACTGGGCCGGAGTCTGATTCCTGTGCTTGGCGGACTCATATCGTGGTCGCTCGAACATTTTGACGAGATAACCTCCGGACAATGATAATCTGGAATCCGTGGCATGGTTGCCACAAAGTCAGCGAAGGATGCGAGCATTGCCACCCATCTGATGATCTTTGAAATGGGCAAGGTTAATCATGTAGGTGTAACGCGGGAGGTGGTTTCTTACTTTGATGTGGCAACGGTCGCGCACAGGTATTATCAATCACTGTATCTTTCAAGGCCTATGTTTCAAAATTCGGGGAGTTTGCTGTATTGTTCATCATCAACCGGTTCCAGCCATTCGTTGGACATGCCTTCACCGGGAACTTCCATTGCGAGGTGGGCGAACCAGTGGTCTTTTGTTGAGCCATGCCAATGTTTCACGTTGGGGGGGATATTGACAACATCGCCCGGACGTATTTTCACAGCAGGTTTACCCTCTTCCTGATACCAGCCTTCGCCTGCTACGCACACGAGCAATTGACCGCCCCCTTTGGTCGCATGATGGATATGCCAGTTATTACGGCAGCCTGGCTCGAAAGTCACGTTGGAGAGGTGGACGCCTACGTTTGTGACGGGATAGATATAGCTATTGCCTATGAAATAGTTTGCATACGCCGTATTGGGATTGCCGATGGGAAAGATGCTTTCCTGCTCGAATTTCGCTTTGGCGTCATCGGCCACAGTAACATCTTTCCAGACTTCGGTAGCCTGACGGAATGCTCCCCATGCATTGGGCCATCCGGCATAAAAGGCAATTTGGGTAAGAATCTCTGCGATTTCAGTGCGAGTGACACCGTTTTTCTTCGCTTCCTGAAGATGGAACGTTAGGGAACTGTCGATGATGCCGCTGCTCACGAGGGCTGTCACAGTGACAATGCTGCGGTCACGCAACGACAATTTATCGGTACGGCTCCAGACATCTCCGAAAAGCACATCATCATTAAGCTGAGCAAATTTGGGCGCGAACTCGCCGAGCTGGTTGCGACCGGCGGTCTGTTTGATTTCCGACGGTTTGTCGGTGAGACGGGTGGGGTTTTGAGAGTATGCCATATTCATTGAAATTAGAGTTATAGCCATAACGCTGATTATCTTTTTCATATCGGTGTTGAGGTTGTTGAGTAGTTATTTAATTGAGAGTGTGACTGTAACATCACTGTAGCCAAGAACAGAAAGGAGGTTCTGACTGGTTGCTCCTTCTATTTTCCCAAGACGTGTGAACGACCATGAATTACGATCATAGTATATCACTAAATTACTGCCCTGATAGAGAATCACATCACCGGGACCAGTTGTGATCTGGGTATCGTTGGTGGGTAGAGAGAAACCGAGAGGGCCTACCTTCTCAAAATTGGAATAATCCTGCATGTTCACGGTCAGGTCGCCCTCTTTGAGTTTGTCAACCAGAGCACGGGCGGAACTATTGTCGGCAAGAGTCATTGTAAGCGTCTGACTGCCGACCCTGATTGAAATTGTTTTTGTATCCATTGGTTCGTTATTATTTTCATTGTTATCACTTGAGCCGTTACCACCTTGAACCGTTGGAAGCGGCTGTGGTTGAGGCTCGTCATCGCCGCAGGCTGTGAAACCCATTACCAGCGGTAGGAAGAAAATCATTAGTCGTTTCATTTGTATAAGTAAGTGTCAAGAATTAGTTTATATTATAATTTATTGATGTCGGGACATTT
>CANOKG010000089.1 GCA_947566655.1 uncultured Muribaculaceae bacterium
CCTTATTACAGGTCAAGCCGACCAAATGCCACCCGATGGCAAATCGATGGAGCTTATACTCAACAACATCAATGCCCAGGAAGCAGCCTTGATGGCAATGTTTGTTGGTACTATACAAACGAGCACCGATGTTGTGACATTAAGCTATACTCCCGATGGCGAAGCCGACAGCGAGACCCAACGCATAATTGCACGCATCTCTCCTACAGCCGGCATTGTCGATGCCGATGACCTGTCGGGACGTCCGTTATATCTGTCAATAAACGTGACCGATCGCCCCGAAATGCCTACAGGACCTAAAGGTGAAAAGATTGAAATTCCCAAAGACGCATTCATATATAACCTGCCCGGCAAAGTCGATGTAAACGTTGAATTTGACAACAACACGCTTGCATCATCAAGCATCGAAATGGCTCAGTTTGGAATTAAGTTCGGTCTAAAGCCAAACACCTTTACCGACAAGAAAGCTCCGACCTACGCCATCTTTGATCCTCGCACCGGGGCCATCGTGGAACTCGGTTCGGTCTCGCAGTAGAAATAACCTGCCACGACTTCTTACTTATCGTGAAAACAAGGACTTTAGAAACTCTCGTTTTGGTTAATAAACGAGAGTTTTAATATGTTTACAGTTGCTGATGTCACGGCATAGTGACGTGAGGCTCTGATTCCGGCCAACCAAAGAATTTTACCATCCGCTTCAAGAACCCATGCACGTCGGCGCTGACGTTGCCCCATGTGCAAATCGGTAAAAATATCGCTCAACAATCGGCTACCACTCATTCCATAGGGATAGAGTCGGTCTCCTACACGGGGATGTCTCACAACCAGGCTACACTCCATCAATTTGTCAAGATCAAAATAGGCAACAGAGGCATCGCGCTGAGGTGCGAACATATCACGGCTAATTCGTTCGATATCAAAGAAACGACAGTAAGAATCCCTGTCATCTATATCGATTGAATAAACAGCACTATCATCGACATCATCAACGGTCTTTACAAGCTGTCCCCTCTCCAGGAGATAGGATGTACCATCGGCACCACTGTAAACCGATCCCGACCTGTCTCTCCCCTTCAATATATTATCGACAATATCAAGATTGTAACCACGGTAATCGGGATGGTTCAACAATTCAAAAAGGACTGCTCGACAATTCTGTTCCCGAGCCACAAGCCGTTCAATATTAATAGAACCGTCAGGCTCAACATACTCTTGGTATAGCCGATTGATCGAATCGGCCAATAAATCTCTCTGATTGGCCAAAGCAGTCAAAGTACGACTCATACCGGCCACGACATCAGGGAAATAGTTCCGAATATGAGGTATTATATCATTACGTAGTGCATTTCGGCGATAATCATTACTGAGATTGGAAGAATCTGTAACATACTCAATACCCCGTTCCTGCAGATACGACAATATTTCATCTTTGGTACACCTCAGCAACGGCCTGACATACTGTCCTCGCCTCTCACTCATAGCCGCAAGCCCCTTCACTCCCGAACCACGCAACATATTCAAAAGCATTGTCTCGATGTTATCCTCGAGATGATGGCCAATAGCAATACTGTCAAGTCCATACTCCTGACGGGCACGCTCAAATTGCTCATATCTCAACTCCCGGCATGCCATCTCAACCGATTGACCCGAATGAGCCGACCGGTAAGCTTTGACATCACAGTGAATTACCTCAACAGGAACTCCCAACATCCCGGCAACTCTACGTGCATGCTGCTCATCACGATCACTCTCGGCACCACGCAGGTGATAATTGCAATGGAGTGCATGACAATAGTGTCCCAGTTCGGTCAATGCCACCAACAAAGCGACCGAATCAGCACCACCGCTCAGTGTCACTAAAAACGACTCTCCGGCACCAACAACATCAGAGACCTTATCAAGCACACCGTTAGCCATCTATCATTTATCTGACAACATCTTATGCATCGAAGCGGCCGCATGTTTACCATCACCCATGGCCAAGATAACAGTAGCCCCGCCACGCACGATATCTCCACCGGCAAAAATCAACGGTATGGATGACTGCATCTCCCCGTTAACCTCGATAGTACCTCTACGGGTTACATCAAGTCCGTCTATAGAACTAGGGATAAGCGGGTTAGGCGACACTCCTACACTAACAATAACAAGATCCACCTCGATTTCTTCAACGGCACCTTCAACCGGCACCGGTGAGCGGCGCCCCGATTCATCGGGTTCTCCGAGTTCCATACGCTGCACACACATTGCTCTCACCCTACCGTTCTCATCGCCCAAGTACTCCACAGGATTATGCAGTGTCATAAATTCAACACCTTCCTCCTTGGCGTGTTTCACTTCTTCCAGGCGGGCAGGCATTTCATCTTCGCTACGTCTATATACGAGCATCACCTTCGATGCTCCCATGCGACGGGCTGTACGCACCGAGTCCATCGCTGTATTACCGCCGCCTATGACAGCAACGCGGTCCACACATGGCACAGGCGTGGCATATCCGGGCATCCCGGCATGCATCAGGTTAATTCTGGTAAGATACTCGTTTGACGACATTATGTTAACAAGACTCTCGCCTTTAATACCCATGAATCGTGGCAGTCCGGCTCCTGAAGCAACAAACAGTCCGTCATACCCCATTTCCAGAAGTTTGTCATAACCGAGAGTCTTTCCTATTATACAATCGTTTACCATCTTGACGCCAAGACGTTCAAGAGCTTGTATTTCTATATCGACCACCGAGTTGGGCAAACGAAACTCCGGAATACCATACTTCAAGACTCCACCTATCTCATGAAGAGCCTCATAGACTGTAACATCATAGCCAAGACGCGCCATTGCTCCGGCAAACGATAGCCCCGCAGGACCCGAACCGGCCACAGCTACCTTTTTGCCATTCATAACAGGCATTTCAACCTCATCGTGAGAATGATCACGCATATTCTCGGTATCGGCGGCAAAACGTTCAAGATAACCGATCGCCACCGGTTGCTTTTTCATCTTATTGTAAATACACTTCGACTCACACTGTCGTTCTTGCGGACACACGCGTCCACACACAGCCGGTAATGCGCTCGTTTCCTTTAACACTGCAGCCGCGTCTTTAAACTCCCGGCGCTCGATATTCTTGATAAAACCGGGTATATTAATCGACACCGGGCAACCGGTGACACACTGCGGGTCGGGACAGTCAAGACAACGGGAAGCCTCCAGCACAGCCATTTCGACCGATAATCCTTGGTTCACTTCATGATTACACGTAACACGATAAGCGGCCTGCAATTCAGGCATTTTTGCGCGCGGTATCGATGTGCGCTGCTTAGCGGTCAAAGCTTGGCGCAACTCTTCACGCCACTCTGCATCACGGGGAGATATAGTCATTTTTGATAAGATTTTAAACGTAACATCATTTCATCGAAGTCAACCTTGTGGGCATCAAATTCAGGACCATCGATACACACAAACCGCATCTTGCCATCCACTGTAACACGACAAGCACCACACATTCCTGTTCCATCAACCATAATAGTGTTTAGCGAACAGAGTGTGGGTACATTGTGCTTAAGCGTTGTCAAAGCCACGAATTTCATCATTATCGCCGGCCCGATCGTAACGACCATATCGACAGGTTCCCGTTGGATAACGCTCTCTACACCTTGTGTCACCAATCCTTTTGTACCGTAAGATCCATCATCGGTCATTATAATAACCTCATCACTGTATTCTCTAACCTGTTGCTCCAAAATAATCAGTTCTTTGCTTCGGGCAGCCAATACCGAAACCACACGGTTTCCGACCTCCTTCATCGCTCTGATGATTGGCAACAGCGGAGCGACACCTACGCCACCGCCGCTACATACGACAGTCCCGAAATTCTCGATATGGGTAGGACGTCCCAGCGGTCCGACAACATCGTGGAGATATTCACCCGGCTCCATTGCACAAATTGCTCGTGTAGAGTCTCCTACAGCTTGAACCACCAAAGTTATGGAACCTCTCACAGGATCAGCATCGGCAATCGTCAGGGGAATTCGTTCACCCTTGGCATTGTTGATTACAATCACAAAATTGCCGGGACGGCGAGAAGCCGCGATCAATGGCGCATCGACTACGAGCTTCACGACATTGGCCGAGAAATGCTCTTTTTCTAAGATCTTATTCACAGTGTCTTGGTAAATTTCCTCAAAGTTAAAAAAAATTGATGGAAAACCGACCAGAACTACAAAAAAATAACTTTAATACCTCATATTGCAAATCACCATCCCCGGTTTTTAGAATCAAATCAAATTGCAATAACAAATACTCATATTAAAACAAAATGAAAAATATCATAAATATTATTTGGAAATTTGCTATCAACATCATAACTTCGCACGCAATTTATCAACAACTATTTCCAATAAACAATATTTCTATGGTAAAATTAATGAAGTGTAGTATTTATGCACTACTTACATCTTTAACAATCAGCAATACTGCTTGCAGCAACGAAGACCGAGAACCAAATCCTCCCGGCACATCTGAAGTTACAATTCCCGAAGATGCTGTAAACCTATCGGAAAAAGAAACCGCCAACTGCTATATCGCATTTCCTGGATCTGTAGTTACTTTCAGCACGCGTTTCAAAGGCAACTCCACAACATTGGAAACAGGCAATGTCACCGGCATCAAATTATTGTGGACCGACACCAAAGGACTTGTCACCAACCTAAAATTGGCCACAGGTAGCAAGCAGGCTATAGTATGGCTCGATCAACATGAGGGCAACGCCTTAGTTGCCGCTACCGATGATTCCGGTAATATTTTATGGAGCTGGCATCTATGGGTAACCGACTACAATCCTCAAAACAACATTTTCACTACTCCTGCCAACGCCAATGGGACTCAATGGAGTTTCATGGATAGAAATTTAGGAGCATTGAGTGCCACCCCGGCCGATGGATACAAAACCCATGGACTCTTATACCAGTGGGGACGAAAAGACCCATTTCCCGCTCCCGCCAATTATACAGAACTGGACGATAACTACAATTATATCAGTGGGAAGAATGGCGAGGTAGCGCTCTATGACATAGAAGGGAACAAGCTGGCCTCCATCGGCTCATCAACCCAATATCATGGCACCATAGACCTATCGGTCGCTAATCCAATGACATATTTTGCCATGACATATATTCACACCGGAGAGATGGACGAGTATGGCGAAGAAATTGTCCTGAACGATCCGCTTACCGGTGACTGGACCACACCAAGCAACGATGATCTTTGGGGCGGAGTATCGTTTAAAAAGAGCGTTTATGACCCATGTCCCCCAGGATGGAAAGTACCTGTATGTGATGCTAATGGGGCAACACCTTACGACTGGCTGTCGTACACCTCGATGACCTGGGACAACACCAACCATGGTGCTATACAAAACGGCCAATGGTTCCCGGCAACAGGCACTCGTGTCTATGTTTCGGGTGGTTGTGACTTTACTGAAGCCAACCCATATAGCGGCTTATGGATAGGAACAGCGGGCAAAGCTCATGCCAACTTAGAGCTCTACCCCACTCTTTATGGTCAATATATGTTCATCATCAACGGCAAACGCACATTTAAAGTAAACAAAGACCGTAGATCCCAGGGAATGTCCTTGAGAGCTGTAGCCGACATCTAAACCATTCAAGTATCATTAAATATATTTTACACAATGAAATTATTAACAAAAATATCTTTAGCTGTTGTCTCACTTTTGACAACATCCTCTGTATCGGCAGAGTGGATCGAACGAGGTACAGGTGTTTATACCGATGGGCTGTTTACCTATTATGCCGATGTATCGGACGGATATATCGAGATAGGAATGAAATGGAATGTCAAAGTTGAAGAAAACACCGAGACTCCCGGCCTTTACCGATTCATACCCTATACATCACTTTCACCTGTTGCTCAATGGATAGCTGAAGCCGATGAGGAATCCTATATTGTAATCCACGCAGAGGACCCCAACCATGTATGGATGGAAGATTTCGAACCTTATCCCGACTGGGAAATGTACTACTTCACTCACATGGTGCCAGAAAGCAACTGGACGGGAACTCCCGCCGAATATGGTACACTGAAAGATGGTGCCATCACTTTTCCCGCAATGTCTTTTGCGACCGTTGACCTATATGATGAAAATCAAAAATGGCATGCATGTAATCGAGAGGGAGAGTTCAAGCTCGAGCTCCCGGGAGTGGACCTGGAGAAGAATTATTCGTTTGTAATCAAAAATCCATACTGCGCCTTCGACAATATAGTCCCATTTACATTTGTTACCGAGACCGATGACATTGTCTTGAAGTATACCGTATTTACCGGATACAAAGAAATATGCGACGAACTGAAAGAGGAAGTAGCCAAGTCAGGGACAGCCTTCAACCCTGGTACAGTATCAATTAAACCGACAGCTCATGGCGTCAATACCGTAGTTGCCGTGTCGCTTGACGACTCCGGATCTGTCAAGTCTTCCGGAATTACACATATATATGGTAACTACGACAACGATGCCAACTGGAAATCACTGGGAACCACCGACTATCTCGAAGCAATTATCGCCGAACACTACGAGTATGACCCCGTTACACTAAAAGTCGAAATTCAAGAGAACGTAAATCAACCAGGCTTCTATCGACTTGTCAACCCTTACTCCACCTATGACTACAATTTTATAGAACGCGAAGACAATCATGATCATTATATGTATATCCATGCCGAGAATCCCAATGCTGTCTGGATCGAAGACTTCCCGTTAGGTGCCGACTTCGGATATGGCGATGGACGTGTGACATCAGACGTGGCACGCTTCATGGAAGAAGATGGTGTTACTCTCGAGGAGGCACTCGCGCGCGATGTAAATTTAGGGCAAATAGATGAAGATAATATTCTCACATTCCCTAAATGGGGTATATGGTATAGTGACCGTGACTACTTTGATGGCTACTGGTATTCAAGCGGCCGTAATTTCTCTTTGAAAATCCCGGCCGGGGCCGGTGTCGATGACGTTACAGCCGATCAAGAAAACATGCAGATTGAGTATTATAACCTACAGGGAATAAAGATCAACACACCATCGCCAGGTTCTATGTTCATTGAAAAACGTGGCACCAAAACGACCAAACGCGTCGCCCGTTAATTTTTTTGCATTGGAAGTGAACTTTTGGTTTACTTCCAATGTTTATATTGATGAAAGTGGCATTTTCCTGGCTTCATGAAAAAAGCCGATAAACAAATTTAACAGCCAACTTGATCCCGCGTCATACCCCATGGCGCGGGTTATTTTTTGTTACTCAGATATTGCAAAAGATCCCGTTGAACACGAGATCCCCAAACCGCGTTTAGCCCCACATAGACCGCAATGCCAACACCCCCCATTACAACGAGCTGCATCCATGGATTTGGACAATAGTAACCCACGCCCCACATTGAAACCATCGTTAACAGTGTAATCGCCACATAGGGCACAGAGTCTCCGAAAAAAGATCGTCTCGTACGGCCACAGATAGGCGCCACATACCACAATGTGACAATCCATGCCATTGCCGAGGCCAATAATTGGCCCCAAAGCACCAATTCTATACCCCACACAGGGTTATCTCCATGCGACTGGCCAATAAATGGAATGCATACAGCCAAACCTAACGCGGCCGTTACATCTCTCACGAGTTCCATTGCCACGATCATACGTGGGCGTCCGAGGGCTATCACATAATTATTATAAAGCGATGTGAGCGATGTGAAAATTCCCCTGAAAAGGAGTATTTGAAACATCGGTACAGCCAAATCCCACTTTTGCCCAAACAAAACATGAAACAAGGGAGAAGCCAGGGCTATCGCCAACCCCATGCACGCTATAAGCATATAACTACCCGAACGATTCATCTTCATCGAGACACGGGCAAATCGCTCGTTGTCATCTTGAACATCACTCAGCGTAGGCAAAAACGAAGATGTGATAACCTGGGTGAGCGAGGCCACCCCCATCTTACTCCATTTGTCGGCCTGCGTGTAATAGCCAAGTTTCCCCATGCCCGTAAACGTGCCTATCACAAATGTGTAAATATTCTGGAACACAGTGTTCAGAAGCGAAATCGACATCATGCTGCCACCTACTTTGAAAAACGATTTCAACGCCCCCCACGAGAAGCGGGCCACCGGCATCCAGCGGGTATAGACCCACAGCGTGATGCAACGCACGAGATTCAGCGTATTGGTTTGCCACACAACGGCCCAGACCTTCTGTCCCGGTGGCAAGCTTACAGCTATATATATGGCAACTATACCACCTGCTATCAACCCCACTGTATTAGCCAATGCTATCGGCGCCACATTTTTCTGTTTCATCAAGCGGTTGGTCTGCACTATCGACGCCGCATTGAATATAAATGCCAGGAACGTCACGCGGCCTATCGCCACGAGCGAAGGCTCGTCATACCACCGCGCAATTGCCGGAGAAGCTATCCACAACAGGCAGTAAACCGAGACCGCCACCCCAATGTTGAACCACAACACCGTCGAGTAGTCAAGCCGCGTGGGATTTTTACGCTGTATAAGAGCATACGAGAAACCACTGTCGACAAATAACGATGCAAACGCCTGAAACATAAGCACCGTACCCACTATACCAAACTCCGTGCTGTCAAGTTCCCTGGCTAAGACGATACCTATCAATGTATAGAGCAGAATCGAGGCCACGCGGTCGATCATATTCCACTTGACCGAGCGAGCGGTAAGCCGCTTCAAATCATCAGTAGCCCCGTTGTTCTCCACCCCGTTATTCGTTTAAAGATTCTATTTTGCCGCCAAGCGAGCGATTCTTTATAATCGTGGGGTTGCCAACATAGTAAAGAGTACCTTTTCCCACTCCCTTCACCGAAAGCTCGGCCGACACGTTACATCCTATCGAACAAGCACCATTGATTGTAGCCGACACATTGGTAGCCTGTAGTTTGTCGGCCTGAATGGTACCGGCTCCGGTACACGACAGGTTGGCCTTGGTACAGCGGCCATAAAGCGCTATCTGTCCTCGTCCGGTGAAAATTCCGGCATTGACCTCATCGGTATCTATATCGCGCACCGACAGTCGACCATTACCTTCGAG